>CANQPZ010000012.1 GCA_947625895.1 uncultured Clostridia bacterium
ACTTGGAAAACTAAATATGGATGAATTTGCAATGGGAGGATCTACAGAATATTCATACTTCCATAAAACACATAATCCTTGGGATTTGAATAGAGTACCTGGTGGATCATCAGGAGGAAGCGCTGCAGCTGTTGCAGCTAACTTAGTTCCATGGGCTTTAGGAAGTGACACTGGTGGATCAATTAGACAACCAGCCTCACTATGTGGAGTTGTAGGACTAAAACCAACATATGGACTTGTTTCAAGATATGGATTAGTTGCATTTGCATCTTCACTAGATCAAATTGGACCAATAACAAAAGATGTAGAAGACAATGCAATGTTATTAAATATAATAGCTGGACATGATGAAAAAGATTCAACATCAATTGATAAAGAAAAGAAAGATTACACAAAATCACTAGTAAAAGATGTTAAAGGATTAAAAATCGGATTACCAAAAGAATTTATTGGTGATGGAATAAATGAAGAAGTTAAAAATGCAATTCTAGAAGCTAAAAAGACATATGAAAAACTTGGAGCAACTGTTGAAGAATGTAGTCTTGACATAGGAAAAGAAGCATTAGCAGTTTATTATATAATTGCTTGTGCAGAAGCTAGTTCAAACTTAGGTAGATTTGATGGAATTAGATATGGTTATAGATCTGAAAAATATGATAACCTAAGAGAAATATATATTAATTCTAGAACAGAAGGATTTGGAGCAGAAGTAAAAAGAAGAATAATATTAGGTACATATGTATTATCTTCAGGATATTATGATGCATATTATAAGAAAGCTCAAAAAGTTAGAACAGTAATAAGAAATGAATATCAAAAACTATTTGAAAAATATGATGTTATCTTAACACCAACATCACCTACAGTCGCATTTGGAATTGGAGAAAAAACAAACAATCCATTAGAAATGTATTTAGCAGATATTTGTACTGTTCCAGTAAACATTGCAGGACTACCAGGAATAAGTCTTCCTGCAACAGTTGATTCAAATGGATTACCAATAGGAATTCAACTAATTGCAAAACATTTTGATGAGGAAACATTATACAGGGCAGCATATACATTTGAACAGGAAGTAAAATTTAGAGAAAATCATAAACCAGAATTCAAAAATTAAGGAGGGAAAAGAATGTCAAGAGAAGATTATGAAGTTGTTATAGGACTTGAAGTACACTGCGAATTATCAACAAAAACAAAAATATTTTGTTCTTGCCCTACAGAATTTGGTGGAGAACCTAATACACATTGTTGCCCAGTTTGTATGGCTATGCCAGGAACACTACCAGTTTTAAATGAAAAAGTTGTTGAATATGCAGTAAAAGCAGGACTTGCAACAAATTGTAAAATTGCGAGAAATAGTAAAAATGATAGAAAAAATTATTTTTATCCAGATTTACCCAAAGCATATCAAATATCACAATATGATATGCCACTATGCTATGAAGGTAGTGTAGATATAGAAGATGAAAATGGCGAAAAGAAAACAATAAGAATTACAAGAATTCATATAGAAGAAGACGCAGGTAAATTAAACCATGATGAATATGGAAGAGGAAGTTTTGTTGATTTAAACAGAGCTGGAGTTCCTTTAATAGAAGTTGTTTCTGAACCAGATATTAGAAGTGCTGAAGAAGCAGAAACATATTTAAGAAAGTTAAAATCTATATTTGAATATATTCAAGTTTCAGACTGTAAAATGCAAGAAGGATCTTTAAGAGCAGATGTTAACGTTTCAGTAAGAAAGAAAGGTTCAACAGAATTCGGAACAAGAACAGAAATGAAAAACATGAACTCTTTTAGATCAATAGTTAGAGCAATCAAATATGAAGCAGATAGACAAGTTGAAGAAATTGAAAGAGGAAATACTATCACACAAGAAACTTTAAGATGGGATGACATATCAGGAAAGACATTCCCAATGAGAGACAAGGAAGATGCACAAGATTATAGATATTTCCCTGATCCAGATTTAGTAGCAATTAAATTAAGTGATGAATATATAGAAAACATAAAAAAAGAATTGCCTGAATTACCAGAAGTTAAAAAAGCAAGATATATTGAAGAATTTGAATTAAGTCAGAAAGCTGCAAATTTGGTTACTTCATCTAAATATTATTCTGATATTTTTGATATAGCAACAGAAAAATCACACAACCCTAAGGCTGTTAGCAACTGGTTAATGTCAGATGTCGCAAGAATATTAAATGAAAAAGAAGAAGAAGCTGACAAGATACCATTTACAGGAGAACAACTTGGAGAGTTAGTTGAGCTAATAGATAAGGGAACAATAAGTAATAGTATTGGAAAGAAAGTATTAGATGAACTATTTGAAAATCCAAAAGCTCCAAGCAAAATAATAGAAGAAAAAGGATGGATTCAAATTTCTGATGAAGGAGCAATAAAGGAAGTAGTACTTAAAGTTCTACAAAATAATCCTCAATCAGTTGCTGATTATAAAGGTGGAAAAGATAAAGCAATTGGATTCTTAGTTGGACAGGCAATGAAAGAAACAAAAGGAAAAGCTAATCCACAGATGCTTAACGAAATGTTTATAGATGAGATAAATAAGATGTAAAAAGACAAAATAAAAACGTGAGGTAAATTACCTCACGTTTTATTTTTCAAAATTAAAATGAAACTTTTACATTATTTTTAACTTCATCGTTTTCAACTTTAAATAGATCTCTATGTTTGAAATTAAACATTCCAGCGATTATATTATCAGGGAAAACTTCTATTTTTGTGTTATACATTGTAACTACATTATTATATGAAGCTCTTGAAGCAGAAAGTTTATTTTCTGTATTAGCAAGTTCTTCTTGTAAACTAATAAAGTTTGCATTTGCTTTTAAATCTGGATAAGATTCAGCAATTGCCATAATTGATTTTAATGCATTTGAAAGTTCTGATTCTAAGTTTGCCTTTTCTTGAACTGTTTGAACATTTGCCCAAGAAGAACGTAAGTCAGTAATTTTTGTTAGAACAGATTCTTCATGTTTCATATAGCCTTTAACTGTTTCAATAAGATTTGGAATCAAATCAAATCTTCTTTGTAATTCAACATCTATTTGAGCCCAAGAGTTGTCTACCTGATTTCTAAGTCCAACAAGTTTATTATATGTAAGAGCTATTAAAACAACAATAGCAACAATTATTGCAATAACAATAAATAATATTATACCACCTGTCATAACTAAGGCCTCCTTTATTTTCTATTATATATGCATAATAGCATATGATAAAAAAAAATACAATAATAATAAGAAAATAAGTACTAAAAAAATACAAGCTTCATATAATATTATTAAAGATAAAAAAATGTAACAAAATTGTAAAAAAAATTTAAAATAAAGTCCGCTATTTTCTAGAGTTTGGGACTAACAATATTATGTGAAACTCAAGAAACTAGAAGTCTGTAAGGATTTGGAAAACGCTACAAAATTTGACAAAATTGAACAAATTCTGTATAATCTAATTGTTATTTCTTAAAGGAGGAATATATGAAATCAGAAGATAGCTTATCTAAAGGATTAATAAAAAGAATATTTTTCATGGTTCTAGTTTTATTAGTACTATTAGGTATGGGCGTATTAGCTGGAACTAGTGCAGTTAATACAGTAACAATAAAGTTCGCAGACAAAACAGAATTAACAGTTGTTACTACTAAAGATAACATATCAGAAATTCTAAAAGAAAATAATATATACATTCTTGATGACGAGGTAGTTGAAGAAGGATTAGACTCAACTATAGGAGCAGATAAAACTATAACAATAAGAAGAAAATCAGATGTTATAGAGCAAAATGATAATACAGAAGAAACTCAAGTACAAGTTATAAAAAGTGAAGAACTACTTAGTCCAGAAGGAAAAGTTATTGTTGAAAAAATAGTTAAAGAAACTGTTGAGATTCCATTTGAAACAATAACAAAAGAAGTTACTTCAAATAATGACGGAGAAAAAGTAAATAGAGTAGTTCAAGAAGGAAAAAACGGAATAAAAGAAATAACATATAAAATAAAATATGAAAATGATGTTGAAATAGAAAGAACTAAAGTATCAGAAGAAACTATACAAGAACCAGTTAATAAGATAATAGAGGTATCAGTTAAAGTTGTAGCTTCAAGCAGAGGTTCAAGTGCTATTAGAACAGGAGCTGGATCTTGGTCATATTCTGCTGCAGATATAGACTTATTATGTGCTATAACAGCTCAAGAAAGTAGCTCTAGCTATGAAGGTGCTCTTGCAGTTATAACCTCAGCTTGTAATAGAGCTGAAAAAAGAGGAACAGATCCATTAACTGAGTATAAAAGACCAAATCAATATTGCTATTCAATAGACTCACATTGGAAAAAAAGATTAAATGGAAATTATTCTTCAGTTGTAAAAAAAGCAGTTACAGATGCTTTAAATGGAGTTAGAAATCACCCATATACATCATTTAGATCTGCTAGAACAGGAAAAGCTGGACTTAATATCGGAGGTAATGTTTACTTTTAAAATATATTAAAGACGTACAAAAATGTACGTCTTTTTTTATACAAAAAAACGAGTACATATAGTACTCGCTTTTAAATTTTATTTATGAAAATATACCAAATATTACGGTAAAAATTGCTTTAACAAGATTTACAAGTAATCTAACTACAATATTTTCCTCATATAATTCAATACACAAATCATGAATTGGAGGAATGAAAAATAGTATTGTAAAAACTACTATAATAACAATAACTGTTAGAACAATTTGCATTATTCTCTTAAATGTCCATTTATATTTTAACTTATAACCTCTTTCACGTAGATATGCATCATATGCTTCTAAATATCTTTCTTGAAGTTTTTCTTTAAGTTTTTTTGCTTCCTTTTCACTTAAGCCTGCAGTGTTTACATAGAAGTTATCTTCGTTATCAGTATAATATCCATTAGAATAAGAAATTGTATTATAATTTGTAAATTGTTTATCAATATCATCTGAAGGTTGAGAACTTTGCGAGTTAATTGTGCTACCAGTATGTGACGCTTTTCTTTCTTCTTTCCTTCTTTCAAGTTCACGCTTTTTGGCTAATATATTATCATAATTAGCTCTTTTCTCATCAGAAATTAAAACATCATAAGCTTCATTTAATTGCTTCATCTTTTGTTCAGCTTCTTTTCTATTATCTTGATTTAAATCTGGATGATATTTTTTTGCTAATGTCTTATATGCCTTTTCAATTACCTCTTTAGAAGCTTTTTCACTTACTTCCAAAATCTCATAATAATTAGCCATAATTTTCTCCTTAGAATAAAGCAAATTTAATTATAAAATGCCTTTATATAAGTGAATTATAACATTAAAGAAATAATAAAACAACAAAATAAAATTAATAATATTGAAATAAATTTATAAAATGGGTATACTACATTTGAAACTTTATTTTGTTAAGGAGGTTTTTTTATGGCAGAAGTCGACGAGAAGAAGGTTAAAGAGATGATTGACAATCTAGTTGAAAGAGCCAAAAAAGCATCAGAAGAATATTTAAAACTAGATCAAGATCAAATTAACGAAATTGTTAAAAAAATGTCAATGGCTGGACTAGAAAATCATATGAGACTAGCAAAGATGGCAGTTGACGAAACTGGTAGAGGAATATACGAAGATAAGATTACAAAGAATATGTTTGCAACAGAATATATTTATCACAGTATAAAATACGACAAAACTGTTGGCGTAATAAATGAAAATAATGAAGAAGGATACACAGAAATTGCAGAACCAATTGGAATAATTGCAGGAGTAACGCCAGTAACTAATCCAACATCAACAACAATGTTTAAATCTTTAATTGCAGTCAAAACAAGAAATGTAATTATATTTGGTTTTCATCCATCTGCACAAAAATGCAGTAGTGAAGCTGCAAGAATTTTAAGAGATGCAGCTGTTGAAGCTGGAGCACCAAAAGATTGTATATTATGGATTGAAGAACCATCAATCGAAGCTACAAGGTGTTTAATGAATCATCCAGAAGTTAACTTGATATTAGCAACAGGTGGAACCGGAATGGTTAAATCAGCTTACTCTTGTGGAAAACCAGCATTAGGAGTTGGACCAGGAAATGTACCTTGTTATATTGATAGAACAGCAAAATTAGAGACATCAGTAAATGATTTAGTAATGTCTAAATCTTTTGATAATGGTATGATATGTGCATCTGAACAAGCAGTTATTGTTGACAAAGAGATTGCAAAAGACTTTGAAAAATTAATGAAAAATGATGGTTGCTATTTTGCAACAAAAGAAGAAAAAGAAAAATTAGAAAAAGTTATTTTTGAAAAAAGAGATGACGGAACATATAAGCTTGCTGGAAAAATACCTGGACAAAGTCCATATAAAATTGCCCAATTGGCAGATATAAATATTCCTGAAGATACAAAAGTTTTAGTTGTAAAGGAAACAGGAGTAGGAGATGAATATCCATATTCTAAAGAAAAATTAAGCCCAATATTAACATATTATACAGTTAAAGATAAAGAAGAGGGAATACCACTTGCAGAAAGATTAATTGAATATGGTGGTCTTGGTCATTCAGCAGTTATACATTCAGAAGATCAAAATACAATATTAGAATTTTCTGAAAAAGTAAAAGTTGGAAGAATAATTGTTAATTCTCCATCTACACATGGAGCTATTGGAGATATTTATAATACAAATATGCCTTCACTTACACTTGGATGCGGTACATTTGGAGGAAATTCAACTACAGCAAATGTTTCATCAGTTAATTTAATTAATATAAAAAGAGTAGCAAATAGGAGAGTAAATATGCAATGGTTTAAAGTTCCAGAAAAAATATATTTTGAAGCTGGGTCAATAGCTTATCTAGAAAAAATGCCAGATATTTCAAGAGCTTTTATAGTAACTGATCCATCAATGGTAAAACTAGGATATGTAGATAAAATTTTATATCATTTAAGAAAAAGAGAAAAATATGTACATTCAGAAATCTTTTCTGAAGTAGAAGCAGATCCATCTTTTGAAACTATCCAAAAAGGTGTTGAAGCAATGAACAATTTCCAACCAGATGTTATTATAGCACTAGGTGGAGGAAGCCCAATGGATGCAGCAAAAGGAATGTGGCTATTCTATGAACATCCAGAAGCAGATGTAGAAGGATTAAAACTTAAATTTATGGATATAAGAAAACGTACTTATAAATTTCCAAAGTTAGGTCAAAAAACAAAATTAGTAGCAATTCCAACAACATCAGGAACAGGATCAGAAGTAACATCATTTGCTGTTATAACTGATAAAAAGAAAAATATAAAATATCCTCTAGCAGATTATGAACTTACACCTGATATTGCAATCATAGATCCAGATTTAGTAATGACTTTGCCAAAGAAAATGACAGCAGATACAGGTATGGATGTATTAACACATGCAATTGAAGCTTATGTGTCAAATATGGCATCTGATTATACAGATGGTCTAGCAGAAAAAGCAATAGAGTTAGTTTATAATAATTTGGTAGAAGCATATAAAAACGGAAACAATAGAGTAGCAAGAGAAAAAATGCATAATGCAAGTACAATCGCAGGAATGGCATTTACTAATGCATTCTTAGGAATTAACCATTCACTTGCTCATAAGTTAGGTGGAGAATTCCATATTCCTCATGGAAGAGCAAATGCAATAATACTTCCATATGTTATAGAATATAATGCTAAAGAACCAACAAAATTTGTTTCTTTCCCTAAATATGAATATTTTATAGCTGATAAAAAGTATGCTAAAATTGCTGAAAAGCTTGGATTACCAGCAAGCACTACTGAAGAAGGAGTTAAATCTCTAATAAAAGTAGTACAGAACTTACTAGTAGAACTTGAATTACCTACTTCACTAAAAGAATATGGAATAGATGAAAATGAATTTCTATCAAAAGTTGATGAACTTGCTGATAGAGCATTTGAGGATCAATGTACTAATGCAAATCCACGTGTGCCACTTGTAACAGAACTAAAGCAAATACTATTAGATGCATACTATGGTAGGGAAATTAAATAAATAAAACAAAAAGATACTAGAAATCTAGTATCTTTTTTATATAATAGGAAATTGCTCCGCATTTCTTATTATATAAAGGCTTCGCCACAAATCCACACAAAATTTCTAAAGAAATTTTGGCGGGCGAACAATTGACGCGGACTTTGCAATAAATTTATATAGTATAACATATAAAAATGTCCGCTATTGTTATATAATAGGAAATTGCTCCGCATTTCCTATTATATAAAGGCTTCGCCACAAATCCACACAAAATTTCTAAAGAAATTTTGGCGAGCGAACAATTGACGCGGACTTTGCAATAAATTTATATAGTATAACATATAAAAATGTCCGCTATTGTTCTATAATAGGAAAATACTCTGCATTTCCTATTATATAAAGGCTTCGTCTAACTAAAACAGTAGATTATAAAAATATTAATATTTAAGAATAAATTTGCAACTTAATAATAATTTGAATTAGAGGTGAGTATATGAGGAAAATATATATTTTTATAAAATCTATATTATTTCCTGTTCTAGTTGGATGGCTAGTAGGAATAATAATATCAGATTCTATGGATTATTCAAATTTGGTAAAACCAATAGGAGCACCACCCGGAATCATTTTTCCAATTGTATGGATAAGTTTATATATATTAATGGGAGTATCATATGGAATTTTAGAAAATAGAGAATTAATAGACAAAAGCATTAATTACATTTATTATTTGCAACTATTAGTAAATGCTATTTGGCCAATTATTTTCTTTGTATTAAAAATGAGATTATTAGCATTTGCTTGGATTTTCTTACTAGCTATTTTAATTGCATTAATGATTGAAAAGTTTTATTCAAAAAACAAACTTTCAGGTATTTTACAATTTCCATATTTAATATGGACTATTTTTGCCGCATATCTTAACTTTTCCATATATTTATTAAACAAATAATAGTATTGCCAAAAAAAAATAATTATTATAAAATAACAAAAAATGAAATAAAAAGAGAGGTCAGAAAAATGAAAAAAGTTAGAGGATTTGAAGTAGCTAAAGGTTTTGAAGATAAAAATATTAATTTACCAGTTAGAAAAACAAAATATTCAGCAGGATATGATGTAGAAGCAGCAGAAGATTGTGTTATTCCAGCTTATAAATTTGGTCAAAAACCAACTCTTGTTAAAACAGGTATAAAAGCATATATGCCTGAAGATGAATTTTTAATGCTTTGCAACAGAAGTTCAAACCCATTTAAAAAAGGTTTAGTATTAGCTAATAGTATAGGCGTTATAGATTGTGATTTCTATGAGAATCCAGATAATGATGGTGCATTTATGTATGCTTTTTATAACTTCTTAGATAAAGATTTAGAAATAAAAAAAGGAGACATAATTGGTCAAGCAATTTTTCAAAAATATTATGTAGCTGATAGCGATGAAGCAGAAGGTAAAAGAATGGGTGGATTCGGGTCTACTAACAAATAATTTTGAAGGAATATTATGTGAATTTGTTCCCAAAAGTCTTTGACTTTTGGGAATTTTTGTAGTATAATAACTATGTGCTAAATAGTAAAATTTACCTGAAAGGAGTGATACTTACATGTTTAATGTAGGCGACAAAGTAGTATATCCAATGCATGGCGCTGGAATAATTGAATCAATTGAGGAAAAGGCAATTCTAGATGAGAGACAATCTTATTACATAATAAAAATGCCAGGCGAGGTAAAGGTTATGGTTCCTACTGCCAAAGCGGAAGAAATTGGAGTAAGAAGTATCATAGATAAATCATCAGCTGAAAAAGTTATTGAAGTTTTGGAACAAGAAAGCACAGAAATGTCTATGAATTGGAACAAAAGATATAGAGATAATATGGAAAAGATGAAAACAGGAAACATCTATGAGGTAGCAGACATTGTTAGAAATTTAAGTTTCAAACAAAAAGAAAAAGGTTTGTCTACTGGAGAAAAAAAGATGTTACTTAATGCAAAACAAATTCTTGTTAGTGAACTTGTTTTAGCTGAACAAAAAGATCTTTCAGAAATAGAATCCCTAGTAGAGAATAAAATAAATGCATCTTATGCTGAACATATATCAGCATTAGAACAAAATACAGCAGAAGAAAATATTGTTAAAAAATTTATACCATTAAATTAATTAATATAAAATATACAGGAAAAGAGGGTTAAACCTCTTTTTTTGTAGGATATTATTTAACATAAAAACTTTCAAGAAGAATATTTATGACTCAATAACATATTTTTCAATATAAAGAATATAACTGTATCATTACAAAATTAAATTTATTTTACAGGTTAAAAAGTATATACAAAGAAAAAAATAAGTGTTATAATAAAATAGAAGGAGATTGAGATGAATCAGATTTTAATAACTGAAAAATTGTATATTACTCCTGAATTGAAGCGTAAGAAGAAATTATACAAAATTGATTTTATCGTTTCAATCTTTTTGCTATGCCTATTATTTTCATACTATATATATGCTGAATATGATAAATATTCTGAAGAGAAAAAATCTCAAGAAATATTGGCAAGAATGAATACAGATCAAGAATTTGAAAGTACATACTTATATGATGATACAACAATAAAAGTAGAAGATAATGAAAAAATTGTAGTTATACTAGCAGATGAAGATTCAAGTACAGAAGTAGATACTGCCAATCTTTCAAGTTCAAATCGTACAAAGATTAAGCCAAAAGATGTAATGAGAACAGAAGCAGGAGAGGAATATTATGTAATAGCTCAAATTACAATACCAAAAATTGGAGTCGACTATGGAATATGTGATCACTGGTCATATGACTTATTAAAAATGTCTCCTTGTAAATTCCACGGAGCTGACCCAAATGAAGTTGGTAACTTCTGTATAGTTGGACACAATTATAGAAACTCAAAATTCTTTAGTAAAGTTCCAACACTTGAAAATGGAGATATAATTCAGATTACAGACGTATATAAAAGAACAATAAACTACGTAGTATATGACAAACATGTTGTTTCAGATCAAGACAATAGTGATACTACACAAATAACACACGGTAAGAGAGAAATAACAGTAATAACATGTACAAATGATAGTAAAAACAGAGTAATAGTTAAAGCAAGAGAACAAGGAACCTAAAAATAAATAAAATTAGATGGGAATGTAAATTCCTATCTTTTTTTGTTTTGTTGAAGAACAATATTGAAAAAAAATATTTTATAATATATAATACAACCGTCAAAAAACAAAAGATAGGAGTATAAAATTATAATGGGTGAGATGCTAAATATGCTTAATGTAAATAGTGTTATAAAATATTCTACAGCACTTGTGATAATTCTTAGTGTTAGACTTCTTTGTCCAATTATTTCACAAATTATAATTTTTATTTTTCATAAATTATTTAAAATAGAGACGAAAAGTGTAGATAGTGGATTTTATGGTCCTTTAAAGTTTATGTTTACAGTAATAGGCTTTGGACTTGCAATTTACTATTTAAAATTACCAGAAGGAATTATAAACTTATATGATAAAGTATTTAAAATACTTTTAGTTTTATCAATAGCAAGAGCACTTGCAAATTGTTTAACACCAGATTCTACTTTCTTTTCAAAGTTAGAGGCATCAACAAGATTTAATGGAAATGAACAACTAAATGCATTTATTGCAAAAATACTTAAAGCGATTATATATATTGTAGCTGCATTTGTGGTTATGTCAGATTTAGGATATAACTTAGGCGGATTAGCTGCAGGTTTAGGTATTGGAAGTGCGGCGTTAGCTTTAGCAGCACAGGATTTCGTGAAAAGTATAATTGGTGGAGTTGCAATTATAAGTGATAAGACATTTGAAATAGGAGATTATATTCAAGTAGGTTTATTTAGTGGAACTGTTATAGATATAACATTTAGAAGTACTAAAATTAGAGATACGCAAAACACAATCATTTCAATGCCAAATTCTGTTATAGTAACAGAATATGTGCAAAATTGGAGTAAGATGAAAAGTAGAAGACTTGAGATGCGTTTAAGACTAGGACTAGATACTTCCACTGAAACTATAAATAGATGCATTAGTAAGATAAAAACAATGTTAAAAGCAAATGATAATATTGACACAGAATCTATAATTGTTGCATTAGAAGAAATAAAAGAAGATTCTAATGTTTTATTGATAGTAGCATATTTAAAAACAGGAGAATATGTAGAATTTGTCGATATGAGAGAGAAAATTAATTGTAGTATATTAGATGTACTAGAACGTGAAAATATAGAACTTGTATATCCTACTCAAAGAGTTTATATGAAGTCTATTTAAATGCAACATAGGAAGGAAAAATTTTCATGGGAATAGGTATAGCTTTGTCCGGAGGAGGTCTAAAAGGAATAGCACATATCGGGGCATTACAAGCACTAGAAGAATTAAATATGGATATAGATTATATTGCAGGGACAAGTTCTGGAGCACTAATCGCAGCATTTTATGCAATGGGATATACTACAGAAGAAATGATAAAAATACTAAAAGATTCCTATAAGCAATTAATCAGAATTAGAAAAAGAAAAATATTAAAAGAAGGAACTACCTTTTTAATAAAAAAAGATTTGAAATTACAGGGAATGATTGAGGGAGAAAAGATTGAAAAGTTAGTTGAAAAATATGCTAAAAACAAAAACATACATAAAATCTCAGATATAAAAAGAAAATTTGCTTTAGTAACTGTAGATTCAAAATCAACAAAAAAATGTATATTATCATCTACTAAATTAAATGAAAAAAATAATGTAAATTATTTATATAATATTCCAATAGAAAAAGCTGTACATGCAAGCATGTCTTTTCCAGCAATTTTTACACCATGTGTATATGAAGATTTTTGTTTTATTGATGGAGGAACGGTAGATAACTTACCTGTTGATGTGCTAAAGGATTTAGGTGCAGAAAAGACTTTATCATTAAGCTTTAAAATGGATGAATTTAAGGGAACAGAAAACTTATTTTCAATCATACTTAGAGCATGCGATATTTTTTCATTAAAGGATGTGAACGAAGGAAGAAAACTTTGCGATGCTGATATTGAAATAGACATTGCAAATGCAAAACTACTAAAGATTGACGACATAGATTCTAGTATAAAAATAGGTTATGAATCTATAATGAAGAATAAAGAAAAAATATTAGGAATGGTGGAAACAAAATGAAAGCATTAGTAACTGGAGCTTCTTCTGGAATAGGAAGAGAAATAGCTTTATATTTAAGTGACTTAGGATATGATTTAGTTGTTGTTGCAAGAAACAGTCAACCATTAAGAGATTTACAAAGAGAAGTTAGAACAAATGTTGAAGTTGTAACAATGGATTTAACTGATAGAGAAAATGTTTGGAAATTACATGAAATGTACAAAAACCAACCAATAGAAATTTTGGTGAATGACGCTGGATTTGGAATACATGGATTAGTTACAGAAACAGATTTAGAAAAAGATTTAGAACTTATAGATTTAAATATTACAGCAACACATATGTTAACAAAATTGTTTTTGCAAGATATGAAAAAAAGAAATTTGGGATATATTTTAAATGTATCTTCAATAGCAGGATTTTTATCTGGTCCATTAATGGCAGAATATTATGCTTCAAAGAATTTTGTTTTATCATATACAAGAGCAATAAATACAGAACTAAAGAAAGAAAAGTCAGAAGTTCATGTTAGTGCTTTATGCCCCGGACCAACTAAAACAAATTTCAATAAAGTTGCAAATGTACATTTTAATGTTCATCCATATACTGCAGAGTACGTTGCAGAATATGGGGTAAATAAAATGTTTGATGAAAAAGATGTAATAATTCCAGGTTTAAAAATGAAATGTGTGCATATATTATCAAAATTATTACCTGATAAATTAACAAGACAATTCGCATATGGAATTCAAAAAAACAAAGCAAACAGTACAAATAAAGAAAAGAAAGTAGATAAGGAGAAAAAATGAAAATTAACTGTATAGGAACAGGAACAATGGGTTCAACGACAAGGGGAAATCAAAGTATACTGATTGATGATATCCTCTTTGATATAGGTTCCGGAGTAGTAAAAAAGCTAGAAGAATATAAATTCAAGACAAAAGATATTAATTATTTATTGATAACACATGCACATGCAGATCATTTTGTAGATTTACCTAATTTATTAATTGGAAGAAGTATAAGAAATGAAAATAATAACTTATTACATATAATTTGTGGAAAAGGAATTAGAGAAAAAGTAGTACAGTTATTTCAATTATGTTTTGGGGATGGTGTTGAAGATAAATATATTGATATTGAAGAAAAATTCAATATTAAATTTATAGAATTATCTAATGAAGAAACTTTTGAAGATCAAAATATAAAAATAACAGCTTATGAGTTAATGCATGGTGGTTGTAAACCTATACTAGGTTACATTTTAGAAAAAGAAGGAAAAAATATAGGATATGCAACAGATACTATTCTATGTGATAATGTTAATAAAATTTGTCAGAAATCAGATATTGCTTTTCTAGATGCTAATAACATTAATGCTACAAAATCTCATATGTCGTTAGATGATGTTGTTAAAATGCAAAAAGAAAACCATAAATGTAAAGTTTGTGCAATTCACAGAGGTGATTATAGCCACGAAAAATATTTAAATATAAAATTTCCAGAAGATGGAGAAATTATAGAATTATAACATAATAAGATAATTCACCTCATATTATTTAAGAGAGGTGAATTTTTTATGATTAAATTTACAAAAATGCAAGGTCTAGGAAATGATTTCGTATGTATGAAATACGATGATGTTAGTAGATATGATTTAAAGAATTTTTCTAAATTTATTTGTGATAGACATTTTGGAATAGGTGCTGATGGAGTTGTTTTATACGATAAAAGCGATGTTGCAGATTGCAAAATAAGAATATTTAACAGTGATGGCTCAGAAGCTGAAATGTGTGGAAACGGAATTAGAGGAATAGGAAGATTTCTTTATGATAAAAAGATAGTTAATAAAACAAGTATTTCAATAGAAACGTTAGCTGGAATAAAGAAAATTGATTTAATAATTGAGAATAATAATGTAATGGCAATAAGAGTAAATATGGGAAAAGCTTTATTATTAAATGATCAAACTCAAGTATACATACCTCAATGTAACAAAAATGAGCAGAATACATGCAAATTATTATTTAAATTCCATGGAAAAGAAGCTGTAGGTACATTTTTATCTATTGGAAATCCACATACAGTTTTTGAAGTAGAAGACGTAAAAAATTATCCTGTCGCAAAACATGGAAAGATTGTGGAAAATTATAAATATTTTCCTGAAAAAACAAATGTAGAATTTGTTCAAATCATAAATGAAAATAATGTTAAACTAAGAGTATGGGAAAGAGGAGCTGGAGAAACATTAGCTTGTGGAACTGGAGCATCAGCAACAGTATATGCCTTATATAAAGATGGAAAAGTAAAAAATGAAACTAATGTAGAATTAGAAGGTGGAAATTTAAAAATTATAATTGATGAAAGTACTGACGAAATATATATGGAAGGCGCTGCTGTTGAAGTTTTCGAAGGAGAAATTGATTTATAAAATAAATACAAAAGTATAAAAAACCTTTTTTGGGTAATACTTAAAATAAGTAAATCCAAAGGAGGTTTTTTATTTTGGTACACAAGGTAGAAATATGTGGTGTAAACACTAGCAAATTACCTGTACTATCAAATGAAGAAAAAAAAGAACTTTTGATTAAAATAAAAAACGGAGATAAGGAAGCAAGAGAAAAATTTATAAATGGAAATTTAAGACTTGTATTAAGCGTAGTTCAACGATTCTCAAATAGGAACGAAAACGCAGATGATTTATTTCAGATAGGATGTGTAGGTTTAATAAAAGCTATTGACAATTTTGATCCAAACCTTAATGTCCAATTTTCAACATATGGAGTACCCATGATTATACGGGGAAATAAGAAGATATTTAAGAGATAATAATATGGTAAGAGTTAGTAGATCTATAAGAGATTTAGCATATAAAACGATGCAGGTTAGAGAAAAACTAACAAAAGAGAGTGGAAAAGAACCGGGAATAGAAGAAATTGCAAAAGAACTGGAAGTAGAACCAGAGGATATTGCATTTAGTTTAGACGCAATACAAGATCCAGTTTCACTACAGGAGCCTGTATATAATGATGGGTCTGAAAGCATTTATGTAATGGATCAAGTAAAAGATGCTAAAAATACGGATGAATTATGGGCAGAAAACATTACAATTCTAGAAGCTATGAAAAAATTAAATGAAAAGGAAAAATTGATTGTTAACAAAAGATTTTTTGATGGAAGAACACAAATGGAAGTTGCAGAAGAAATTGGAATTTCACAAGCCCAAGTTTCAAGATTAGAAAAAAGCGCAATAGAAAGAATAAAAAGAATTTGGAAATAATTATATTTCAACTAGAATAACATCTTCTCCAATACATTTTATATTAGACCAAGGGATAACAATATCATTATCACCAGAAAAAATATTTAAAAATTTATTGTTCCCAGGAACAACAATAGAAGTGATAGTTCCAGAACTAAGTTCAGCATTAACATCTTGAACATAACCTAATCTTTTAGCATTAGTAATATTAATAACTTCTTTATGCCTAAAATCTAAACCTTTATTGGCCATATCTAAACCTTTCTCATATTTATTTTATATATTATATTCAGAAAAAAGAAAAAGGTGATAAAAATTAAAATATCTTGGATAAAATCTGAGTCTGATGAGAAAAATTTTAAGATACCAGAGAGACTTGGATTCAAAGTAATACAAATTGATAATAACGAAAATATAGATAATCAAATTGCAAAATTAATAGAAAACAAATATGATACGATAATTCTAACCAACGAATTAGCAGGATTTTCAGAAGATATAATAAAGAAATATTCTAAAGATAAAAAAATAAAAATTATTATCAATAATAACTAGGAGGACATATGAATCAGGAAAAAATGAACAATATTATCATCTTAAAAGATGTTCCATCGAATTTAATTGATGAAGCCATAATTGTTCTAAAAGACAATAATTCAAATAATAAAAAAATAAGAGAAGAATATGCAAAAGATGAAGCAAAAATTATTATCAATGAATATTGGAAAAATGAAAGTAATATAAAAAAGAAAAGTAAAAAGAAAAAATATCTTTTTACTTTTTTTATAATAATTATTTTTATTCTAAACTTGATTAGAATGCATATATTTTAAAAAAGAACTTGACCATCAATTTTTGAATGGAGAAAGGATGTTTTAAAATGGCATTAACAGTTGAAGAGAAAATACAAAAAGCAGAAGAGATATATTATAGAAGAAATGGAATAAAATATAAAGAAACTGGCAAAGAAAAAAAGAGTCATCCAATCAGAAATTTATTTGCTGTAATTTTTTTAATTTTAATAATTTTAGGATATAACAATAAAGAATTTCTTGGATCAGAAGAATTTAAAACAGAACTAAAAAATTTCTTAAATAGCAAAATAGATATTAATAATTTATTTAATCAAGAAAACAGTCAAGAAAGTCAACAACAAGAAGAAAATAATGAAAATCAAATAATTGAAGAAAGTAATAATAAAGATCAAACATCATATGAAGTCATTTGGCCATATAAAGGAACAATAACATCAAATTTCGGAGAAAGAGAATCAAGTGATAGTAGAGTGACAAATAATCATACAGGAATTGATATTGCAGGGAAAATGGGAGATGAATTTGTTTCTGCAATTAATGGAAAAGTAACTTTAGTTTCAGATGAAGGAGATCTTGGAAAACATATAAAAATTGAAAATAATAATCTAGCAACCGTTTATGCACATTGTAGTGAAATATATGTGAAAGAAGGTGATGAAATAATACAAGGAATGAAAATTGGTAAAATAGGAAGCACCGGAAATTCAACTGGGCCACATTTACACTTTGAAACAATAAAAAATAATGAATATATAGATCCGATTACAATTATTGAAATTGCAGCTTAGAGGAAAGGTAATGCAGAAAATGAAAATTAAAGTAGACTTAAAAATTTTTTTAGTTATACTATTTTATCTTTTTACAAAAAATATAGAAGTTTTTGCTTTATCTTTTGTATTTATTTTTGTACATGAACTAGCACACCTGCTTACAGGAATAACACTAGGATTAAAAATTAAAAGAATTAATGTAAATCTACTAGGATTTTCTATCGAGTTTGAAAATTATGGAGACAATAAAAATATAAACAGAATAATAATTGATTTGGCAGGACCTCTTGTGAATTTCATAATAGCAATTTTGTCAATAATAATAAAAAATCCAACAATATTATATATAAATTTATGTTTAATAATTATAAACTTATTACCTATTTATCCATTAGACGGAGGAAGAATAATAAAGACATTACTTGTAAATAAAATAAGCTATAAAGATACTGTAGTATTACTAGAGAAAATATCTCAAACTACATTAATATTAATCACATTCTTAACAAGCTTTTTAATACTATATTTTAAAAATATAGCATTTTTATTTTTTATTTCATACTTATGGTGGATAACTATAAAAGAAAACAGAAAAAACAAGATAATTCAAAAGGTTTTCAAAACAATAGACAATAACATATAGAATTTGCAAAAACAAAAGAAAAATGATATAAAAAAATAAATAAATAATAATTTATTTATTTTTTACTTTTACCTTGAGAAAGGAAAAAATAATGATAAAAATAAACGAAAACTTTTTAGAATTACAAGACAGTTATTTATTTGCAACAATATCAAGAAAAGTTGCAGAATTTACAAAAGAGAATCCTAATTGTAAAGTAATAAAATTAGGAATAGGAGATGTTACAAGACCTATACCAGAGGCTGTATTAGATGCAATGCATAAAGCAACTGATGAGATGGGAAGAAAAGAAGACTTTAGAGGATATGGACCAGAACAAGGATATGATTTTTTAAGAGAAAAAATTAGAGACAATGATTTTAAAACAAGAGGAGTTGATATAGATATTGATGAAATATTTATATCAGATGGTGCAAAATGTGATTGCGGAAACATTGTTGATATTTTTGCACAAGATAACAAAGTTGCAATTACTGATCCAGTTTATCCAGTATATCTAGATACAAACGTTATGTCTGGAAGAAGCGGAAAATATGATAGCAAAACAGGAAAATATGAAAATATAGTATACATACCTGTAACTTCTGAGAATGATTTTGTACCAGAATTTCCAAAAGAAAAAGTAGATATGATTTATCTTTGCTATCCCAATAATCCAACAGGTACAACTTTAAATAAAGAACAATTGAAAAAATGGGTTGATTATGCAAAAGAAAATAAAGCAATAATACTTTTTGATGCTGCATATGAGGCATTTATTTCTGATGAAGATGTACCTCATAGTATTTATGAAATTGAGGGTGCAAAAGAAGTAGCAATAGAATTCAGAAGTTTTTCAAAAACTGCTGGATTCACAGGATTAAGATGTGCATTCATTGTTATTCCTAAGGAATTGAATGGATATACAGAAAAAGGTGAAAAAGTTCAATTAAATAAATTGTGGAACAGAAGACACTGCACTAAATTTAATGGAGTTTCTTATGTTACTCAACGAGCTGCAGAAGCAGTATATTCAGAAGAAGGAAAGAAACAAATTAAAGAAAACATAAATTATTATAAAGAAAATGCTAAAATAATAAAAAAAGGATTAGAAGAAGCAGGATATACAGTTTATGGAGGTACAAATTCACCATATGTTTGGCTTAAATTACCAGATGGAATAAAATCATGGGACTTCTTTGACAAATTACTTAAAGAAGCTAATGTGGTTGGAACACCAGGAGTCGGATTTGGACCAAGTGGAGAAGGTTACTTCAGATTAACAGGATTCGGAACAAAAGAAAATACAGAAGAAGCTATTGAAAGAATAAAAAATATGAAATAAAGAATTAAGCTATGCTTAATTCTTTTTTATATAAAATGAAATGCTACACATTTCATTTTATATAAAGGCTTTACTCAAAATAAGAAAGTGTTCACAAATTCCTATTATATAAAATTTTGTATACTTTTGTTTTATATACTAAAAATAGCCTATGAGAATAAGCCAGAAGTTTGACTTTTCCTTTAAAAAAGAGTAAAATAATACCGTTAAGGGGAATTTTTATGAATAAAGAAAATAAAGCAATCGAAAAATTAACATCTAGAGTAAAGATATATTTAATAATAATAGCTTTGCTTTTTATTTTGATATGCTTATATGATAAAGTTTGGATTATTCCATCACTAATTTTATATTGGTTATTATTAGTATATACAATTTGGTTTAATACAAAAAAGAAAACAGAGATTGAGACACATATAGAAGAAGTCGCATGGGGAATGAATTCTACAGTTAGAAATGTACTTAATAAATCACCAATTCCTTTACTTGTTATTGAAACAGATGGCGATATTATCTTCAAAAGTCCGAAATTTATCAATGAATTCAAAGAAATTGATGTAATGACTTATGTAGAAAGCTTGATAAAAGAGATTAAACTTGAAATAGAGAACAATACTGAAAAGAAAGAAATAAATAAGCAAATAACAATTGATAAAAAAGTATATAAAGTATTATGCGAATATGGAATTAGCAAAAAAAGAGATAAGAGAAGACAAAAAGAATATACTTTAATTCTTTATTTCTTAGATGATACAAAATATAACACTTTGTTTGATGATTATACAAACCAAAAATTATGTGTTGGAGTAGCTGTAATAGATAACTATGAAGAATTAATTCAAAGATTATCTCCAGAAGAAAAACCAACAGTATTAGCAAAAATAGATAAAGCTATTTATGACTGGGCTTCATCAACAGGTGGATTAGTTATAAAAAATGAACGTGATACTTATGTTTATGTTTTTGAACAAAAATATTTAGCTGATATTGAAAAAAGTAAATTAAGTATCCTTGATAATGTTAAAGAAATAGATGCAAAAGTTCCAATAACACTAAGTATATCAATTTCAAATGAAGAAAAAACATATTATGAAAGATATAAATCAGCACTAGATGGAATTGATCTTGTACTTGGTAGAGGTGGAGACCAAGCTATAGTCAGAAAAGAAGGAAAATCTAAATTCTACGGAGGAACTTCACTAGAAATTGAAAAGAGAACAAAAGTGAAGGCAAGAATAGTTGCACATACTGTAGAAAGTATGATACAAGATGCAAAAGATGTTATTATAATGGGACATCAAAACACAGACATAGACTCACTTGGCTCTGCACTAGGAATTTATAGATTAGCAAAAACAATTGGAAAACCAGCATATGTTTTAAATGAAAACTTCGGAATGAATCTTGGAAAATTCGTAGACACACTAGTTGAGGAAGAAGAATACAAGGAAGTAATTATAGATTCAAAAGAAGCTTTGAATATAATTAGTAAAGATACATTATTAGTAGTTGTTGATACTCATAAAAAATCATATGTACAAGCTCCAGAATTACTATCTAAAACAGATAATATTATAATTATTGATCACCATAGAAAAAGTACAGATTTTATCGAGAATGCAAGCTTAACATTCCAAGAAGTTTATGCTTCATCTGCTGCAGAACTTGTAACTGAAATAATTCAATATGTTGATACAAAAGTTGAATTAACACCTATAGAAATTGAAAGTTTATATGGAGGAATAATGGTTGATACTAAGAACTTTACTTTCAAAACAGGTGTAAGAACTTTTGAAGCAGCAGCATATTTAAGAAAATTTGGTGTTGATATAATAAAAGTTAAAAAATGGTTCCAAGCAGATTTAGAAAGCTATAATGTTATTGCTGACATAGTTAAAAATGCAGAAATTATAGAAGAATCAATCGCAATTTCAACATATGAAGAAATTGGAAAAGATTCAAATACAATTTGTGCAAAAGCTGCTGATGAATTATTAACAATTAGTAATATAACAGCATCTTTCGTAATCGGAAATACAGGTGAAAATATTTGCATTAGTGGACGTTCAATAGGTGATATAAATGTTCAAATCATTCTAGAAAAACTAGGAGGTGGAGGACATATTACTCTTGCTGGAGCACAACTAGAAGGAGTATCTATTGAAGAAGCAAAAGAAGAATTAATTAAGAGAATAAAAGAATATTTTTCTGAAGTAAATGTATAATAAATAAGATTCGTGATTTTATTATGCAAATTAAATAAAGGAAGGAATGATACCACAATGAAAGTAATCTTAATGGCAGATATCAAAGGTGTAGGAAAAAAAGACCAGATAATAAATGCTAGTGATGGATATGCAAGAAATTATCTATTTCCAAAGAAGTTAGCTGTTGAAGCGAACAATGAAAATTTAGCAAAATTAAAATCAAAAAACGAATCTAAGGCATTCAAAAAAGAAACTGAATTAAATGAAGCAAAAATGGTTGCAGATAAACTACAAAAAATAATAGTAAAAATTCATGTAAAAGCTGGAGAAAATGGAAAGATATTTGGAGGAGTTACAGCAAAAGAAGTATCTGAAGCTCTTTCAAAAGAACATTCAATAAATATAGATAAAAAGAAAATTTTATTAGGTGAAACAATAAAAAATTTAGGAACATTTACAGTTGATGTAAAACTTTATGAAGGTGTTGTAGCAAAATTAAAAATACATGTAATGGAATCATAAAATAGAAAGGGAGCACAAATATGGAACTAGGTAAAATTCCACCACACGATATAGAAGCTGAACAAGCCGTTCTAGGATGTATGCTTACAGACAGAGATTCTGTAATAGCAGCAATTGAAAAATTAAAAGTAGATGATTTTTATAGAGAAGATAATAAGGCTGTATATGAAGCTATGTTATCTCTTTATGGAAAAGCAGAACCAATTGATATAATTACAGTTAAAGCGGAATTAGTTGAAAACGGCAAATTTGAACAAATTGGTGGATTAGAATACCTAGCAGTTTTACCAGAAAAAGTTCCTACTACAACAAATGTTGAGAAATATATTAAGATAATAGAAGAAAAATCAATATTGAGAAATTTGATTAAGACAGCAAATGATATGATTGCTGCTGGATATGATCAGACAGAAGATGTAGAAGACATCATGAATATTGCAGAAAAGAAAATCTTCGATATTATGCAAAATAAAAATTCAAAAGGTTATTCACCAATAAAAGATATATTAGTTGAAACATTTTCTGAACTAGAAAGATTATACAATCAAAAAGGATATATAACAGGTGTAGAAACAGGATTTACAGAGCTTGATTACAAGACATCAGGTTTTCACAATTCGGATTTAATTATAATAGCTGCACGTCCTGCAATGGGTAAATCAGCATTTGCAATAAACATAGCAACACATGCTGCTGCAAATAATAATGTTCCAGTTGCAATATTCAACTTAGAAATGTCAAAAGAACAAGTTGCAAACAGAATTTTATGTAGTGAAGCAATGGTTGATAGTAACAAAATTAGAACAGGAAAAATAGATGATAATGAATGGATAAAGCTTGCAAATGCATCTGGAAGATTGGCAGAAGCACCAATTTATATTGATGACACACCAGGAATCTCAATAATGGAAATTAGAGCAAGATGTAGAAAATTAAAGCTAGAGAAAAATATTGGACTTGTAGTAATAGATTATCTGCAGCTTGTACAAGGAAGCGGAAAAAAGAATAGTAGCCGTGAGCAAGAAATTTCTGAAATAAGTCGTTCTTTAAAAATACTTGCAAAAGAGCTAAACATCCCAGTTGTTGCACTATCACAATTGTCACGTGGTGCAGAAAAAAGGGATGATAAAAGACCAATGCTTTCTGACTTAAGAGAATCTGGAGCAATAGAGCAAGACGCCGATATAGTAATGTTTCTATATAGAGACGATTATTATAATCAAGATAGTGAAAAGAAAAATATTGCAGAAGTAATTTTGGCAAAACACAGGGGAGGTTCAACAGGAACAGTTGAACTATTATGGCTTGGAAATTATACCAAGTTTGCAAACCTGGAAAAATATAGAGATGAAAATCAATAAAAAGAGCGCTGCATAAGCGCTTTTTTGTATAATATGACATATAAAAATGTCCGTTATTGTTCTATACATAAAATTAAAAAAAATCTCATATTATTCAAAGGCTTCGCCATAGAAGGAGAAAAAATGTTAAAAGAAAAAGTAGAAGAAACAATTAAAAAATTTAATCTAATAGAAAAGGGAGATAAAATTGTTGTTGGCGTGTCTGGAGGCCCAGATTCAATAACACTTATTAACATTCTCCTAGAATTAAAAGAAAAATATCAAATATCTCTAATTGTAGCTCACATAAATCATATGATTAGAGAAAATGCAAAAATTGATGAGGCATTTGTTAAATCATATTGTGAAAAAAATAAAATTGATTTTTTTGTGGAGCATAAAAATATAATAGAATTAGCACAAAAAGAAAAAAGAGGAATTGAGGAAACAGGTAGAGATATTAGATATAAATTCTTTGAAGAAGTTCTAAACAAAACAAAAGCGAATAAAATAGCAATAGCACACAATTTGAATGATAATTGTGAAACAGTATTAATGAATATTATTCGTGGTACGGGAATTAGTGGACTAAAAGGAATAGAAGCAAAGAGAGACAAATATATAAGACCATTAATTGAAACTTCAAGAGAAGAAATTGAGGAATATTGTAAAGAACAAAATTTAAATCCAAGACATGATGAATCAAATGATGATAACACATATACAAGAAATAAAATAAGAAACATACTTATTCCAGAATTAAAAGAAACATTTAATCCTAACATAGTGGTGGGAATAAAAAGATTATCCGATATTGTAAAGGAAGAGGAAAATTTCTTAGAAAAAGAAACAGATAAAGTTTATTCAGAAATAGTAATAGATGATAAAAATAAAATTGTTTATGATTTGAAAAAATTCAATTTGCAAGATGTTGTTATACAAAAAAGATTAATTTTAAAGGGAATAGAAACAATTTTTGGAGATACAAAAGGAATAGAAAAAATTAATTTAGAAGATATTATAAAATTATGTAATAACAATATCGGAAATAAATTTTTAAAGCCAAATCAAAGAACAAAAATTGAAATAAAAAACAAACAAATTATAATAAAAAAAGACATTTAACAAAATACCTAAAAAGAAAAATAACAGATATTACAATCATATTTCAATTTGGATAATTCTGTTGTAAATAAAAAGTGATTATGCTATATTGATTAATATAATAGATGATTTATGCATACTAAGGAGGAAGATAATTTGAAAAGCGGAATCAAGAAAATAGTAATGTGGCTAGTTCTATTAATTATATTTATCATGGTTATATCTGCAATAAGTGGTAATGCAAATAAAAAGATGAATTATACAGAACTAGTAAATAATATAGAAAAAAATAATGTTGAATCTATAGAAATAGCTGATGATAACAAGACAGCAACAGTTAAATTAAAAGATGATCCTATAGAGAAAAAAGTTATTATACTTAGCATAGATAGCTTTATGGATAATGTACATGACAAATTAATTGAAAATCCAGAAGATACAACAAATAAGCCAATAGAATTATCTCAAACTGAAGAATCAAAATTCTTGAGTATCTTAGAGGCATTTGCACCAACAATTTTACTTATGATATTTATTTTCTTTATTTGGGTAATGTTTATGAACCCAAATTCTCAGGGTGGAAACAAAACAATGTCTTTTGGCAAGAGCAAAGCTAGAATGATGACACCTGCAGATAAAAATAAAATTACATTTGAAGATGTTGCTGGTATAGAAGAAGAAAAACAAGAACTAGAAGAAATAGTAGAATTCTTAAAGAATCCAAAAAAATTCACAGATATGGGTGCTAGAATACCAAAAGGTGTTTTACTTGTAGGACATCCTGGAACAGGTAAAACATTACTTGCAAAAGCGGTAGCAGGAGAAGCTGGAGTTCCATTCTTTATTATAAGTGGATCTGATTTCGTTGAAATGTTCGTTGGTGTTGGAGCATCAAGAGTTAGAGATTTATTTGAACAAGCAAAGAAAAGTGCACCTTGTATAGTATTTATAGATGAAATTGATGCTGTTGGACGTCAAAGAGGAGCAGGTCTTGGTGGAGGACATGATGAAAGAGAACAAACATTGAACCAATTACTTGTTGAAATGGACGGATTTGCACCAAATGAAGGTGTTATAGTTTTAGCAGCAACTAACAGACCAGATGTATTAGATAAAGCTTTATTAAGAGCTGGAAGATTTGATAGACAAATTGTTGTAGGAGCACCAGATGTTAAAGCTAGAGAGCAAATACTTGAAGTTCATGCTAAAAAGAAAAAAATGGCAGAAGATGTTGACCTAGGAACAATAGCAAAAAATACAGCTGGATTTGTTGGAGCTGACCTAGAAAACATTTTAAATGAAGCTGCTTTAGTTGCCGCAAAACAAGATAAAAAAGAAATCAATATGAAAGATATTGAAGATGCAATGATAAAAGTAACTATGGGACCTGAGAAAAAATCAAAGGTTATCAGCGATAAGGAAAGAAAACTTGTTGCATTCCATGAAGCAGGTCATGCTGTTGTAAGTAGATTCTTACCAACACAAGATAAAGTTCACCAAATATCAATAGTTCCAAGAGGAATGGCTGGAGGATATACTATGTATAGACCAGCAGAAGATAAATCATTTATGTCTAAAGTGGAAATGGAAGAAAACATAGTATCACTACTTGGTGGAAGAGTGGCAGAACACTTAGTATTAGGTGATGTTTCTACAGGAGCAAGCAATGATATTGAAAGAGCTTCAAAAATTGCAAGAGATATGGTTACTAAATATGGTATGAGCGATAAGATTGGAACAATTACATTTGGAACAGATGAAGAAGAAGTATTCTTAGGAAGAGACTTAGGTCATACTAGAAATTATAGTGAATCAACATCTGCACAAATAGATCTTGAAGTTAAAGCAATTATTGATAAAGCATATAGAACAGCTGAACAAATATTAACAATAAATAGAGATAAGCTAAATAGAGTAGCTGAAATCCTTATGGAAAAAGAGAAAATTGATGGGGAAGAATTTGATAAAATTTTCGAAGATTAATATAAATAATGCTTAAAAGCAAAAATACGCCTCTGAAGAAATGAGGCGTATTTTTTTATGCACTAATTATAAAAACGAAAATTAGACATAAAATAAGATGAAATAGAAGGTAAAAATAATATAGCAAAAAGAAATAAAAAATCAAAAAATAAAAAAATGATTTTTTGAAAAAATAAAAAAATGTTTTTAAAAATAAAAAGATAAAAAACGATAAACGCCTAGAAATAAAGGTTTATTATTTTAAATCGATGCAAATAAAAAATAAAAAAACACAAAAAACGAAAAATCATTTTTGAAAAATATCAAAAATGTAATTGAAATGTAACACAAAAATAGCTTTTCCTAGAGAGGGTAATGAATAAGGAAATCACAATAATGTAAAAAAGCAAATACCTAAATGATAAAACCGTTGCAAATAGTGATATACAGAGAATTGATTACATAACTCACCAACGTTTGACATTAATTTTCTTAATGGTAAAATACAATCAGCCAAGGCAAATAAAAATAATTTTTTTAAGAAAATAGGGGGAAAAAAATATGCAAGTAATCAAGAGAGATGGAAGAGTAGTAGAATTTAATCCAGAAAGAATTGTTAAGGCTGTAACATTAGCAATGGCACAAACACCAGGTGGTGTAGATATAGAATTAGCTAATAAGATAGCAGCAGATGTACAAAGAAAATTAGAAGATAAAAATCAATCAACAGTATATGAGATTCAGGACTTAGTAGAAAAAAGATTAATGTCATCTTCAAGAAAAGAAGTTGCACAAAGTTATATTACATACAGATATAACAGAGACGTAGCTAGAAAATCTAAAACAAAAGAAGTTTTTCTAGACATAATTGGAGCAAAAGCAAATGATATAACAAGAGAGAACGCAAATATGAATGCTGATACTCCAGCAGGAATGATGATGAAATTTGCATCAGAAACAACAAAACCATTCGTAGACGATTTTCTATTATCAACTGAAGCAAGAGAAGCTGTAAAAAATGGATACATACATGTTCATGACAAAGATTATTATCCAACAAAATCTCTAACTTGCTTACAACACCCATTAGATAAAATATTAAAAAACGGATTTAGAGCT
Source organism: uncultured Clostridia bacterium (assembly GCA_947625895.1). Classification (GTDB taxonomy): domain Bacteria; phylum Bacillota; class Clostridia; order TANB77; family CAG-508; genus UMGS1994. Next base: position 28,278 of record CANQPZ010000012.1, read on the forward strand.
GGACATGGTTCTTCAAGACCAGCAAAAAGAATTGAAACTGCTAGTATAATCGGATGTATTTCAATGGAAACAGTTCAAAATGAAATGCACGGTGGACAAGCTATACCAGCATTTGATTACTACTTAGCACCATATGTAAAAATGACATTCAAAGAAGAACTAAAGAAAATTGGAGAATTACTTGATAAAGACTTATCAAAATTATATGAATACCAACCAAAAGATTATATAAAACAAGATTTAGCAGGACTAAAAGGAGAAGAAAGAGACATCCAAGCTGCAATAAATAATACAGTATCAAGAGTACACCAAGCAATGGAAGCTTTCATACATAATATGAACACAATACATTCAAGAGGTGGAAACCAAGTTGTATTTAGTTCAATTAACTATGGAACTGATACATCTCCAGAAGGAAGATGTATAATAAGAGAAATACTTCTTTCTACAGAAAGAGGTGTTGGAAATGGTGAAACACCAATATTCCCAATTCAAATTTGGAAGAAGAAAAGAGGAGTTAACTACGAGAAAAAAGATCCAAACTATGATTTATACAAATTAGCTTGCAAAGTAACAGCAAAGAGATTCTTCCCAAATTTCATAAACTTAGATGCAACATTTAATCAACATGAAAAATGGAAAAAAGATGATCCAGAAAGATATAAATATGAATGTGCAACAATGGGGTGCAGGACTAGAGTATTTGAAAATAGACATGGTGAGAAAACATCAATTGGAAGAGGTAACTTATCATTTACAACAATCAATTTACCAGGTCTAGCAATTGAATCAGCATTAGAAGCACAAGAAAAATGTGGAGTAACATTTGAACTAGGTAAAGGTAGCGAAGAAAAAATGACTCCTGCATTTAAGAAAACAGTTAAAAAGATATTTATGCAAAAACTTGAAGATGTTGCAGGAATAGGTGCAAGACAATTATATGATAGATATAAATTCCAATGCACAGCAGTTGCAAAACAATTCCCAATGTTAATGTCAGGACTTTGGAATGGAAGTGAAAAATTAAATCCAAATGATTCAGTTGAACCAGTATTAAAAGAAGGAACTTTAGGACTAGGATTTATAGGATTAGCAGAAGCATTAACAGTATTAACAGGAAAACATCATGCAGAATCTGAAGAATCACAAAAACTAGGACTAGAAATAATAGGAACATTAAAAGAAATGGTAACAGGATTTGCTGACAGATATGATTTGAACTTCTCAGTATTAGCCACACCAGCAGAAGGATTAGCAGGAAGATTCACAAAAATGGATAGAAAGAAATATGGAACAATTTTAGGTGTAACAGACAAAGATTATTATACAAATAGTAACCATGTTCCAGTATGGTATAAATGTACAGCAGAGCACAAAGCTAAAATAGAAGCTCCATATCATGATTTAACAAGAGGTGGACATATCTTCTATATAGAACTTGATGGAGACGCAGTTCATAATCCAGAAAGTATAGAAGCAGTTGTTGACTTAATGGATAAATATAACATGGGCTATGGAAGCGTTAACCACACAAGATCAAGATGTATGAGTTGTGGATTTGAAAATGCTGATGCAAACTTAAAAGTTTGTCCAGAATGTGGAAGCGAAGATATTGATGTAATCCAAAGAATTACAGGATATTTAGTTGGAACAACATCAAGATGGAATCAAGGAAAACTTGCTGAATTAAAAGATAGAGTTACACATATAGATGGCGAAGATGCAAACGGAATGAAGGGTGCATAAAAATAGGAGGAAATAACTATGAATATGGCAGGATTTTATGACGAAAGTATATCTAATGGATTAGGTTGGAGAGCAGTATTATTTGTAAGTGGTTGTCCTCACAATTGTCCAGGTTGTCACAATAAAATAGCACAAGATTTTAATTATGGAAAAAAATTTGATAAAGAAGATATCATAAATAGAATTTGTGATAATTCAATATTAAAAGGTATTACAATAAGTGGTGGAGAACCACTTTGTCCAGAAAACATAAAAGAAGTTGCAGATTTTATTGAGGATGTAAAAAAGGTAAGACCACAATTTAATGTATGGTGTTATAGTGGATATACATTTGAACAACTTGAAGCAAGAAATGACAAAGAGACAAACAGATTATTAAAAGATATTGATGTTCTTGTTGATGGAAGATTTGTTGAAAGCGAAAAGAAACCAAACTTAATGTTCAGAGGTTCAGCAAACCAGAGAATAATAGATGTGCCTGAGTCATTAAAAGTCCATAAAGTAGTTAGTTTAGATTTATAACATAAAAGACAAAATAGAGAAGAAAAAATCTTCTCTATTTTTTTTGTGCATAAAAAAATAAAATTTTCTTTTTATACAAATACCAACACTTTTGTATTATTAATGAAACAAGATTGTAAAAAATTATGTAACCTTGGAAGGATTTGATATATTTATGTCGAATAATAATAAGAGAAAGGAATAAAATGGTAAGATATAGTGACGAATTAATTGATGAAATAAGATCTTCAAATGATATAGTAGATGTAATATCTCAATATGTAACATTAAAAAGAAGTGGAAGAAACTTTTTTGGATTATGTCCTTTTCATAAAGAAAAATCTCCTTCTTTTTCTGTTTCTCCAGATAAGCAAATTTTTCATTGCTTTGGATGTGGAGTTGGAGGAAATGTTATTCATTTCATCAGTAAAATCGAAAATCTAGACTTTAGAGAAACTTTAGAATTTTTAGCTGAAAGGTCAGGTATAGAATTACCTACTTCAGAAAATGAACAATTTAATAAAAGACAGTTTCTTAAAGACAAGGTTTTAAAAATCAACGAAGCTACTGCACAATTTTATCATGAAAACCTATATAAACCATCAGCAAAACCTGCTCAAGACTATGTAAAACTAAGAAAACTTAATAATACAACATTAAAATCTTTTTTAATTGGATACTCTGGGAAATACAATGAATTATACAAATTTTTAAAACAGCAAGGATTTTCAGATGAAGAAATATTAGCTTCTAGCCTAGTGAATAAAAATGATAGAGGACAGTTTATAGACAGGTTTAGAAATAGACTAATGATTCCAATAATGGATATAAGAGGAAAAGTTATAGCATTTGGAGGAAGAGTATTAGATAAATCATTGCCTAAATATATAAATTCTCCAGAAAACATTGTTTATTCAAAAGGAAGAAACTTATTTGGATTGAATGTTGCTAAAAAAGGAAACTTAGATAAAATAGTTATAGTAGAAGGTTATATGGATGCAATTTCCCTATACCAAAGAGGAATAACAAATGTAGTAGCATCATTAGGAACTGCGTTAACTGAAGCACAAGGAAGATTGCTAAGAAAATATGCTGGACAAGTCATAATTAGTTACGATTCTGATGCAGCAGGACAAGCAGCAACAATGAGAGGATTAGAAATTCTTAAAAATCTAGGATGTGATGTAAGAATCCTTCAAATGGATGATGGAAAAGATCCAGACGAATATGTTATCAAATATGGTAGTGGCAGGTTTAACTTATTAATAGAAAAAGCTATATCATTAGTTGAATTTAAAATTAAGGTCATAAAAAATAAATACAACTTAGAAAACACAAATGACAAAATTAAATTCTTACAAGAAATAGCTAAAATATTATTAAATGTTGAAAGCCAAATAGAATTAGAAATTCAAATAGATAACATTTCTAGAGATTATGGGATTTCCAAAGAAGCAATATATGCAGAAGTAAATAAAATTAAATATGTTAATAAAAAGGAAGAAGAGGAAAAAGAGAAAAAGGTTAAACCTCGTATAGTTAGAAAAGAAGAAAAAAATATTGATGAAGCGACTATAAGAAGGGAAAATGTTATTATTTATTTACTTATAAATGGAGATAATAAAAATAGAGAAATAATAAAAAATAACATAAGCAAAGAAGATTTTAAATATCCTCTAAATATAAAAATTATTAACAAAATCTATGATTTTATTGAAGAAGGAAAAGACATTAATAATGTACTAGATTCAATGTCAGATGAAGACCAAGACATAATTAATCACCTAACGAAAATAATGGCTGATGACTATGAAATTACAGATATTGATAAATGCATAGAAGATATTATAAATAGTTATAATAAAGAAAGAATTATAAAAAGAAAAAATGAAATTTTACTTAATTTGGATCAGGATTTAGATGAAACAACAAGAAAAGATTTAGAAAAAGAGCTAAGCACAATCATTTTAAAAATATCTAAAATGAAATAGGGGGATAATATGGCTAAAGCAAAAAAAGAAGAATCAGATATTAAAGAAATTAAAAATAAAACTAAAAAAGAAACAGCTGTTGATGAAAAGAAAAAAAGTACCAAAACAACAAAAACACCAGAAAAGGCTGAAAAGAAAACAGCCAAAAAAGCAGAGCCATCAAAAAAAGTAAACAATAATGAAGAAAAAGAAGCGGTAAAAAAAGAGACTAAAAAAGCAGGAAAAGAAGTTGCCAAAAAAGAAACTAAAAAAGCAGAAAAAGAAGTAGCTAAAAAAGAACCTAAAAAGGTAGAGAAAGAAGTAGCTAAGAAAGAACCTAAAAAGGAAGAAAAAGAAGTAGCTAAGAAAGAACCTAAAAAGGTAGCAAAAGAGGTAACTGAAAAAGCTGAAAAAGAAACTCCAAAAAATGAAGAAGTAAAACAAGAAAAACAAGCTCCTGCTGAAAATAAAGAAAAGAAATCAGAACCTAAAGCTGAAGAAAAAACTGATGGTACTGGTAAAAAGAAAATAAAAGAAATTAAGAAAATAGAAAATCCACAAACTGAGGAAGAAATTGCGAATAATAAAGTATATAACATTCTAAAAACAGCAAAAGAAAGTGGAAAAATTACTTATGGAGAACTTGCTACTCAATTAGGAGATGTTACTCCAGATCAAATTGATAAAGTATTTGATGTGTTTGAAGAACTAGGAGTAGATGTTCTTAAAGATGACAGTGATGATGAACCAGACATTGAAGACCTAGAAGAAGTTGAAGAAATCAAACTTGATGATATGAATGCAACAACAATGGATGGTGTAAGTGTAGACGATCCTGTTAGAATGTATCTTAGAGAAATTGGAAGAATTCCACTATTAACTTTTGATGAAGAATTAGACTTAGCAAAAAGAATTTTAGATAACGACGAGGAAGCTAAACAAAAATTAGCCGAATCAAACTTAAGACTTGTTGTAAGTATTGCAAAAAAATATGTTGGAAGAGGAATGTTATTCCTAGACCTAATTCAAGAAGGAAATATGGGTCTTATTAAAGCAGTTGAAAAATTCGATTATACAAAGGGATTTAAATTCAGTACTTATGCAACATGGTGGATTAGACAAGCTATAACAAGAGCTATAGCCGATCAGGCAAGAACTATAAGAATACCTGTACACATGGTTGAAACAATTAACAAATTAATAAGAACTTCTAGACATCTATTACAACAACTAGGTAGAGAGCCAACCCCAGAAGAAATAGCTGAAGAAATGGAAATACCTGTTGAAAAGGTAATGGAAATACAAAAAATAGCACAAGATCCAGTATCTTTGGAAACACCAATAGGTGAAGAAGATGACAGTCATTTAGGAGATTTTATACCAGATGATGAATCACCTGCACCACAAGATTCAGCTGCATATACATTATTAAAAGAACAACTTGAAGAAGTTATGGAAACATTAACTCCAAGAGAAGCAAAAGTATTAAAGTTAAGATTTGGACTTGAAGATGGAAAAGCAAGAACACTTGAAGAAGTAGGTAGAGAGTTCCAGGTAACACGTGAAAGAATAAGACAAATCGAAGCTAAGGCTCTTAGAAAATTAAGACATCCAAGTAGAAGCAAACGTTTAAAAGATTATATGAGTTAAAATAAAGTTAAGGAGTGATTGATAATGGAGAAAAAAGAGATTGAAATAGTTCCAGGGGACGGAAAAATAGATATTTCGCCAGCAGAAGATCACATTGGGGATTTAGTAGGAAATAGTAAAAAACCTAAAAAAGAAGAAATTGTTATACCAAAACCAAAAAACTAAAAATAAAAAAACTCACACAGAAATGTGTGAGTTTTTAGTTGGTAGCGAGAGGGAGATTCGAACTCTCGACCCACTGGGTATGAACCAGTTGCTCTAGCCAACTGAGCTACCTCGCCATAACAGATATTATTATACTTGCAAATCTTATTTTTGTCAATCATTTTTTTATATTTAGTAAGTTTTAAGCAAATATACAAGATTGAAAAATTTTACATAAAACAAAAAGTATATTTTATTTTTTCAAAATCATAATAAAAATATACTATTTTTTATGTAAAAGAAAATATCACATAAAAAAGAACATTATAAAAATATAATGTTCTTTTTCAAATTTAATTATTCAGCTGGATAAACACTAACTTGTTTTTTATCTTTACCTAATTTTTCAAATTTAACTGTTCCATCTGACAAAGCAAATAGTGTATCATCACTACCTCTACCAACATTAACACCTGGATGAATGTGAGTTCCTCTTTGTCTAACTAATATGTTTCCAGCTAAAACGAATTGTCCATCAGCTCTTTTTGGACCTAAACGTTTTGATTCACTGTCTCTACCGTTCTTAACACTACCTTGACCTTTTTTATGTGCCACTTAAATTCACTCCCTTCACATACATTTTTTATATGTTACTTCAATAAATAATCATATTATTTTGCAGCTTTTTCTGTAGCTTTTGCAGTTGTTTTTCTTGTTGTAGTTGTTTTTGTTGCAGATTCTTTAGCTGCTGGTTCTTCAACTTTTTCCTCGCTCTTAGCTGCTGGTAATTTAATTCCAGTAATTTCTACTTTAGTAAATGGTTGTCTATGACCTTGTGTTCTTCTATAATTTTTCTTTGCTTTATATTTGAAAACAAGAATCTTTTTACCCTTTCCGTGAGAAATTACTTTTCCTTCAACTTTAATACCTTTAACATAAGGATTTCCAACTTGTACTTTTTTGTCATCTGAATATAAAACAACATTATCAAATGTTACTTTTTTTCCTTCTTCAGCATCTAATTTTTCAAAAAATACAACATCACCTTTTGTTACTTTGTATTGTTTTCCACATGCTTCAATAATTGCGTACATTAATGTACACCTCCCTTTTTGTATACTCGCTAATCCTTAAATGTGGGTAGTTAAATAATTTTAACATTTATGGAACCCTAATTAAGCGGATTACAGTTTTATATTCTAACACAGACGGCAGTAAATGTCAACATAAAAAAATATGTTTATTAATTGACTTTGAAACTAATTTAATATATATTTGAAAAAAGGAGATGAAGTATTGTGGAAAATAAGACTAGTTATATAATAATAGCAGTAGTTGCAATTATTGCATTTGTTGCAATCGTAGTAATTATATTAGGCGATGGAAAGGAAAAAAAAGAAACTGTAAGCACAGAATTGGATTATGCAGCAGCTGCTGAAGAACAAATGTCAAAACCAAAATCAGGAGAAACTATAGCAGTAATGCATGTAAAAGATTATGGAGATATAACTTTTAAATTTTTTGAAGATAAGGCACCAAAAGCCGTAGAAAACTTTTTAACACACGCAAGAGAAGGATATTATAATGGAGTAACTTTTCACAGAGTTATAGATGAATTTATGATACAAGGAGGAGACCCTAAGGGAGATGGAACAGGAGGAGAAAGTATATGGGGAGAAGGATTTGAAGAAGAATTTGATGATTCTTTAGTTCCATATAGAGGTGCATTATGTATGGCAAGTGCAGGAGTAGGAACATCATCTTTAGGAAGCCAATTCTTTATTGTACAAGCTAATTATGATTCTTCGGAAGAGAGCAATTTAAAAAGACAAAAAGTAAATGATACATTAATAGAGCAATATAAAAAATATGGAGGAGCAATAGCTTCTTTATATAAAAATTACACAGTATTTGGACAAGTAGTTGAAGGAATGGATGTTGTAGATAAAATAGCTAAAGTAGAAAAAGATTATGCAGAAAATGGGGAACTTTCAGTTCCAATCAGATCAATAATAATAGAATCTATAGATGTAAAAACACAAGAATAATAAAATTAAAAAATACGAGGATTAGGATGGAATATTTAATAATAAGTCTACTTATAATTGCACTAATAGTAAGCGTAATTATAATATATTGCCTTTATAATAATGGAATAATTATATTTAACAGACCATCTAAAAAATATAAGATTAAAGGCATAGATGTATCTAGTCATCAAGGGAATGTAGATTGGGAAGTTTTGTCTAAACAAAATATTAAATTTGCTTTTATAAGATCAACTGATGGTAAAAGCTATGTTGATTCAAAATTTAAATATAATCTCGAAAATGCTTTGAAAAATAATTTAAAAGTGGGAGCATATCATTTTTTTAGATTTAGCATAGATGGAAAATTACAAGCTGAAAATTATATAAAAAATACTCCTAAAATAGAAGGAATGTTTCCACCTGTTATTGATGTTGAATTTGTATTAAATAATAGATACGACAAAATAAAAATTGAAGATGTAAAAAACAATATTAAAGAAATGGCTGAAGTCTTAAAAGAATATTATGGAAAAACTCCATTAATATATGCAGATCTAATATCATATGAAAAATACATATTAAATGATTTTAAAGAAAATAAAATATGGATCAGAGCTATCAATACTGTTCCAAAATTTAAAGATGGCAGAGAGTGGACCTTTTGGCAATATTCAAATAAAATTAAATTACCTGGATATTCAGGAGGAGATGAAAAAAAGATTTACACAAGTGTATTCTATGGAGATGAAGATGAATTAAATAAATTATAAAATTAAAAATAAAAGGGAGGAAAAAATATGAAGTGTCCTAACTGTAATAGTGATTTAATGCCAGATGCAAAATTTTGTCCGAGTTGTGGAGCAAAAGTAGAAACAAATGAAGTAAAAGAAGGAGAGGTAGTACAAAATCAAAATACAAATAACAGTGGTAATACTGCAGCTTTAGTCGGATTTATTTTAGGATTATGTTCTATAATTGCATGGTTTATACCTTTATTTGGTTATCCAGTTACAATAGTTGGTATTATATTTAGTGTTTTAGGATTAAAATCTAATATCAGAAAAGGAATGGCAACTGTAGGACTTGTTCTATCAATTATATTCTTAGTTATTACATTAATAAATAGCTTAGCAGGTTGTTTAATGGTTTATAATAATCTTATATAAAAAAGAAAGCAAAAAAAGTAGTTATTAATTTATGAAGTGGTAAAATGAAAGTAGACACAAAAAAAGTGTTTACTTTCATTTTTTTGATATAATAAAGAAAAAGATTG
>CANQPZ010000013.1 GCA_947625895.1 uncultured Clostridia bacterium
GAAGAGAATACGGAAATGCATTCTCAGAATTAAATGATCCAATTGATCAATATGAAAGATTTAAGAAACAAGTTGAAGCAAGAGATGCTGGAGACGATGAAGCTGGAATGATGGACGAAGACTTTATAAATGCTCTTGAATATGGTATGCCACCTACAGGAGGATTAGGGATTGGTATTGATAGATTAATTATGTTATTAACTGACAGTGCTTCAATTAGAGATGTACTATTATTCCCAACAATGAAACCTTTAAACTAAAAATCTTAAGTAAAATTTAAAAAGGAGCATATTAATATGGATACTAATGATAATAGAGTACAAACAATTAAAGACGAAAAAATAAGAAGAAATAAGTTAATAAAAATAATGCTTTTTTTAGTAATTATTTATCTTATTATTGTATTTTCTTATACATACATACAAGCTTCTACTCAAGACGATTTAACTGAAACATATCAAAAAAATGTAGAAGAATACTTGAAAGAAAAATATCCTGAAGATTTTGAAAATTTTGAAATTGAATTTTATAATAAAGAAACTAATTATGAACAAAAGGATGGCAGTATAAGTTATTCTTGCTATTGGGGAAAAAAGAAATGTGTTGAGGAATATATATATCATTTTTATCCAAAAGACAATGATTATATAAGAAATTGTTTTGTTGTATATTGGCATAATACTGAAGATAATTCATCAGGTGTTTATGAAAAAAATTTGCAAGGAGTTCTTGATAAGAATGGTAATTCTGTAGCTTCATTATCTTATAGCCATAGCGTAAGTGCATATAATGCAAAGTTAGATTTAAAAGATTCAATAGAAGACTATTTAGGAGATGAATATACTATAAAGTTATTTGAAGATCCAGGAAATATTATTGCAGAAACTGACAAAACAATTGAGGAAGTAGCATTAAGTGATATTGAAAAGTATACAGAGTTTTATAATAATCTTGCTGAATTGTTTGATAATTACTATAAAGAAAATAAATATTCTTATGATATTTCTTTAGAGATTAACTACAAAAACATGCATGTTACTATTAACAATTTATCTCAACCAAAAACTGTTGAAGAAATGAAAGATAGTATTTTAAACAATACCGATTATCATATGCATAGACTTTAAGAAAAAACTTTATGACAAACAAATTTTGATTATACTATAAAATATCTAGAGTAGAATAAGAGGGTGTTATTAATAGAAAAAATATTTACATCAAAATACTTGCTTTTTATATTTTTATCTCTTTTACTTAATGTTATTATTGCAATTGCAATGAGTATAAAGAACGGCAAAATTCAAGTAAAAACAATTTTAAAATGTTCTATATTAGAAACTATTTGTATAATTATAGGAGCAAAATTTTTAGACATCATAATTAATTATGATGTCTATTTGCATTATATAAATAATAAATTTTATTTTGAAATATTAACAAATGGATATTCATTTATAGGAGGAATATTCGGTGCTGCTTTTTGTATATTTATATATTCAATAGTTTCTAAAGAAAAAATAGAAGAACTATGTGAAATTTTTATACCTAATCTTATTTTAGTGTATGCTGTTTCAAAGATTGGATGCTTTTTTAATGGATGCTGTATAGGAATAACAATTAATGAATATGTTTTACCAATTCAACTGATAGAAACATTTGTATATTTATTAATGTATCTTTTTGTAATTTTTAAAAGTAAAAGCACTTATAGTAAAATATATCTATCATGTATATTATTTGGAATTTTTAGATTTTTCTTGGAGTTCTTTAGAGAAAAAACAGGTTATATGTATTTATCCATTTCTCAAGTTCTTTCATTATTCATTGTAGTAATAGGTATAGGTATTTATTGCTTAAAATATAATTATATTAAATGCAATAATTAAGAACACAATATTGCAATATAGAAAGAAGTTGAAATTACATTAAAAAAATGATATATTTTTAATGTATCTTTTCATTTAATTTAGATATTGGAAATTAATAAAAAGGGAGATCCAACATATGAACAATGAAACAGATAAATACAACAATGTTTTGACAATATTAAATATAATTTTACCAATTATTCTTATAATTATAATAGTAATTGCCACAAATATATTATCAAATATGAAACCAGTAAGGGACGAATATGGAGCTACTGTAATAAGAAATGATTCGTATATAGTTGGCAATAAAGTTGCAATCATAACGATGATTACAGGAACTTTATTCTCGATAATAACAATAGTAGCACCATTTGTTTTAAAGAGTAATAAAAAAGTAATTCACATAGTACCAACACTGATTATATTATTATTGATAACGTATACAATAACTACTATTTATTCAAGCTTCGCATAAAATTAATAAAATTTTTAAACTATCGATAAAAATGAAAAAATACATAAGAAATTAATTGGATTAGAAAGGAATTAATATGCTTTTTGGATACAATTTTGATAAAAGAACTTTATATATAATTATGGGATTATTAATATTGGCAATATTAATAAATCTCGGAGCAAATAATATTATTGGAATGCTACTTACATTACCTGGAGTAATTTTGGCAATATCATTCCACGAATTTGCTCATGCATTTGCTGCTGTTAAGTTAGGTGACCCAACACCAAAAAATCAGGGACGACTTACATTAGATCCATTAAAACACCTAGACCCAGCAGGAATATTCTTATTAATATTTGCACATATTGGTTGGGGTAAACCAGTTCAAATTAATCCAAATAATTTTTCAAAAGTTTCAAAAGCAAAAGGTGAAACTATTGTCGCAATAGCCGGACCACTAATGAATTTCTTTTTAGCATTAATATTATTAATAATTTTCTATTTAATAATGATATTTGTGCCAAACTCAGGAATAATTAGAAGTGTTTCAGGAGTAAATGTATTAAGTGTTGTTATAACATTAATTTATTATGCAATAGTAGTAAACGTGGGATTAGGCGTTTTTAACTTAATTCCAATTCCACCATTAGATGGATCAAAAGTATTTTTACAATTTTTGCCTTATAGAGCACAAATGTGGATACAAGATAAATTACCAATTATTTCAATTATATTCTTAGTGTTATGCCTTACAGGATTATTAGGATATGTTACAGGTCCAGTAATAGAAGCAATAATGTATGGAATGCAATACTTGGTTAGTTTAATATTTTCAATATTTATATAAAAGGATAAGAAATGGAAAAAGATATATATGTTTTAGGAATTGAATCAAGCTGTGATGAGACTTCTGTTGCCGTTGTAAAAAACGGCAGAGAAGTTCTTTCTAATATAATTAATTCACAAATAAAAATACATGAATTATATGGAGGAGTCGTTCCTGAGATTGCTTCAAGATGTCATACAGAAGTTATTAATCAAGTAACGAAAGAGGCTATAAAAGAAGCAAATATTTCATTTGATGACATAGATGTAATATGTCCAACATATGGTCCAGGACTAGTTGGAGCTTTATTAGTTGGAGTATCTTATGCAAAAGGATTAGCACTAGCTACAAAAAAAGATTTATTAGGAGTTAATCATATTGAAGGTCATATTGCAGCAAATTACATAACTCATAAAGACTTAAAACCACCATTTCTTTGTTTAATTATATCTGGTGGACATACACACTTAGTAAAAGTAAATGATTATACAAATTTTGAAATTCTAGGAAAGACAAGAGATGACGCAATAGGAGAAGCTTTTGATAAAGTAGCAAGAGTTGTTGGACTAGGGTATCCTGGAGGACCTAAAGTTGATAAATTAGCTAAAGAGGGAAAAGAAATTATTGATTTACCAATAACAGATTTAGAAAATATGGATTTTTCTTTTAGTGGAATTAAGACAGCTGTAATAAATTTAAATCACAAAAATCCAAATATAAATAAAGCTGATTTATGTTTAAGTTTTGAAAAAGCAGCAACAGATATGCTAGAAATAAACATAAAAAAAGCTATTGAAAATACAAAAATAAGAAAGATCGTACTTGCAGGAGGAGTTTCTTGTAATTCCTATATTAGAAATAGATTAGATATACTTGCAGAAAATAATAATTTGGAAATGTATTATCCAGAAGTTAAATTATGCACAGATAATGCTGCTATGATAGCATCAGCAGGTTATTATAATTATATTAATGGAAAAAAATCAGATTTAACATTAAATGCAATTCCAAATTTAAAACTAGGAGAATAGGGGGAACAAATGGCAATTTATACAATTGCAGATTTGCATTTATCATTTGGAACAAATAAACCTATGGATATATTTGGACCAAATTGGGAAAATCACGAACAGAAAATTGCTGAAAATTGGAAAGAACAAGTTAATGAAGATGATTTAGTAATCATTCCTGGAGATTTTTCTTGGGCAATGAATTTGGAAGACACGAAAAAAGATTTTGAATATCTAAGCAATTTGCCAGGAAAAAAACTTCTACTAAAAGGAAACCATGATTACTGGTGGTCTACATTAACAAAGATGAGAAAATTTTTAGAAGAAAATAAGTTTGAAAATATAGATTTTATAAGTAATAATTATTATCTAGAGCAAAATAAATTTATAATTGGAGTTAGAGGATGGATTTTAGATAGTAATAAAGAAGAAGATCTAAAAATTATTAGAAGAGAAAAACTAAGAATCCAGGCACAACTAGACAGTATTAGAAAAAGTTTTACAAACAGAAAAGAAATACTTGTTTTTATGCATTATCCTCCATATGAAATAAAGGAAGATAAAATAATAAATCCATATGCACCTCTTTTTGAAGATTATAATATTAAAACTTGCTATTATGGACACTTACATGGTGAACAAGCTTATGGAGATATAGAAGATTTCGAATATAATAAAGTTACATACAAATTAGTAAGTGCAGATTATTTGAACTTTAAATTATTAAGAATTTTATAAAATTAAGTTTCATAAAAAACAAAAATATGATTTCAGAAATGAGATCATATTTTTTATATTATAGGAAAGTTCTTCAAATTTGGCACAAAAGTATTGCAAATCAAGAAAAAGTCTGGTATAATAAACGAGTTAAAAAACACGTAAGTTTAGTTTAGGCTTGTGCTGACAAAAGTTAGTGACCCTAAACGTAAAATTAAAGACTTACGGAAGTAAAAAACAAGGAGGAATTTAAAAATGGCAGTAGTTGCAATGAAACAATTACTAGAAGCAGGTGTTCATTTCGGACATCAAACTAGAAGATGGGATCCAAAAATGGCTGAATATATTTTCCAAGCTAGAAATGGTATCCATATTATTGATTTACAAAAGACTTCAAAAAAATTAGACGAAGCTTACAAGTTCTTAAAAGAACAAGCTGAAGAAGGAAAAACAGTTCTATTTGTTGGAACTAAAAAACAAGCTCAAGAATGTATTAAGGAAGCTGCATTAAAATGCAATATGTACTACATTGATCAAAGATGGTTAGGTGGTATGCTTACTAACTTTAATACAATTCAAAGCAGAGTTGCAAGATTAAGAGATCTTGAAAGAATGCAAGAAGATGGTACTTTCGATGTACTACCTAAAAAAGAAGTTATCGGCTTAAAAGCTGAAATGGAAAAATTAGAAAAAAATCTTGGTGGAATCAAAGAAATGAATGAACTACCAGGAGTTATGTTTGTAGTAGATCCTAAAAAGGAAAGAATTGCTATATTAGAAGCTAGAAAATTAGGAATACCAGTTATAGGTTTAGTTGATACTAACTGTAATCCTGAAGATGTTGATTATGCAATTCCTGGAAATGACGATGCTATAAGAGCTGTTAAATTAATTACAGATGTTATGGCAAACGCAGTTATTGAAGGAAGACAAGGTGAAGCAGCAGACGTTGAAGAAATGACTTCAGAACAAGAAGACGAAGAAGCTCCTTCAGATATCGAAGAAGTTGTTGAAGAATCAGAGGAAGTTGAAGAATAATTAATATTTTAGGAGGTATTTCAAATGATTACTGCAGATTTAGTAAAACAATTAAGAGAAAAAACAGGCGCTGGAATGATGGACTGTAAAAAAGTTCTTACAGAAGCCGATGGAGATATGGAAAAAGCTATAGAGCTATTAAGAGAAAAAGGAATAGCAAAAGCTGCAAAAAAATCATCAAGAATTGCTGCAGAAGGATTAGTTGCAGAATATATATCTGATGATAAAAAAGTAGGAAGCGTTATTGAAGTTAATGCTGAAACTGACTTCGTTGCTAAAAACGAAGAATTCAGAACTTTTGTTAATGACTTAGCAAAACAAGTTGCTGAAAAAAATCCTGCTACAGTTGAAGATTTATTAAATCAAAAATATTTAGATTTAGATAAAACTGTACAAGAAGTTTTAACAGATAAAATTGCTACAATAGGTGAAAACATGTCAATCAGAAGATTCGTTAGATATGAATCAAATGGTGTTGTTGGAAGCTATGTTCACGGAGATGGAAAAATTGGTGTTTTAGCTAATTTCGAAACTGGTGATGAAGAATTAGCAAAAGATGTTTGTATGCAAATAGCAGCAGCTAGACCTGAATATATAGCAAGAGAAGATGTACCAGAAGAAAAAGTAAAGAAAGAAATGGAAATCCTTAAAGTTCAAGCTATGAACGAAGGAAAACCAGCTGAAATTGCTGAAAAAATGGTACAAGGAAGAATTGGTAAATTCTATGAAGAAATTTGTTTATTAGAACAAGAATTTGTTAAAGATCCAAGCGTAAAGGTTGGAGATTTAATTAAATCTAAAGGTGGAAAAATAGTTGAATTTGCAAGAATTGAAAAAGGTGAAGGACTTGAAAAAAGAGAAGAAAACTTTGCCGAAGAAGTTATGAAACAAATGAAACAATAATTTATATTTAAAAGTGACTCTAAAAAGAGTCACTTTTTTTGTGCATATATTGCATATATATGGCTAAATAAAATAAATGCTTGCATTTATTGAATTATGTGTTATAATTATAAAGCTATTATAAAAAATTGGAGGAATTCAGAAATGAGTATCAAAATAGAAAAAACAGAAAATAATAATGAATTAAAATTAGAATTTACAGTAGATGCACAAACATTTATTGGTGGAATTGAAAAAGTATTTAAGAAAAATGCTAAATACTTTACAGTACCTGGATTTAGAAAAGGTAAAGTACCAATGAATATTGTTGAAAAACATTATGGAACAGAGATATTCTATGAAGATGCATTTAATGAAATAGTACCTGAAATTTATGAAAAAGAAATTGAAGAAAATAAACTTGAAGTTGTTAGTAAACCAAAAATTGACATAGTTCAAATGGAAAAAGGTAAAGATTTAATATTTACTGCAGTAGTAAATAATAAACCAGAAGTTGAACTAGGTAAATATAAAGGTATAGAATTAAAGAAAATAGAGTATACTGTAGAAGATAAAGACATTGAACATGAATTAGGACATATGGCTGAAAAGAACGCTAGAATTGTTACTGTTGATAACAGAGCAGTTAAAAATGGAGATATTGCAGTTATAGATTTTGAAGGATCTATTGATGGTGTTCCATTTGAAGGTGGAAAAGCAGAAAAACATGAACTAGAAATTGGTAGTCATAGCTTTATAGAAGGATTTGAAGATCAAGTAGTTGGAATGAAAATTAATGATGAAAAAGATGTTAAAGTATCATTCCCAGAAGATTACTTCTCTAAAGATCTAGCTGGAAAACCTGCAGTATTCAAAGTTAAATTACATGAAATTAAAGAAAAAGAACTTCCAAAAATGGATGATGAATTTGCTAAAGACGTTAGCGAATTTGATACACTTGATGAATTAAAAGCTGACATAAGAAAGAAAATGGAAGAAGAAAACGAACATAAAGCAAAACACGAAACAGAAGATAAAGCAATCGAAACTGTTTGTGACAATTCAAAATTAGATATTCCAGATGGAATGATTGAAAATGAATTAGATGCTATGGAAGAAGATTTAGATAGAAGATTAGCTTATCAAGGAATGAGAATTGATCAATATCTTAAATTAATAAATAAAACTAAAGAAGACTTTAGAAAAGAAATGAGACCAGAAGCTGAAAAATCAATTAAAGTTAGATTAGTTTTAGAAGCTATAGTTAAAGATGCTAAAATAGAAATATTAGATAAAGAATTAAATGATAAAATTGCAGAACTAGCTAAAACATATGGAAGAGCAGAAGACGAATTAAAGAAAAATGAAGAATTCAAAAAATACGTTTCTTCAAGTTTGGAAACAGAAAAAGCTATTCAATATATTGTAGACAATGCAAAAATAAAATAATTAATTAAATGATGTAAAGATAAGAGAAGTACTAAAGTAGAAAGATTTTCATACATTTATGTACTTCTTTTATATTGACTTTTATTCTATAAATATGATATTAAAATATCTGAACTTATTTATAAATTTTCTAATAAATAAGCTCAAAATTTGAAAGGAATGAGTAAAATGGATAATAGTTTAGTACCTTACGTAATTGAACAAACAAATAAAGGAGAAAGGTCATACGATATATTCTCTAGATTATTGAAAGATAGAATTATATTCTTATCTGAAGATGTAAATAGCACATCAGCAAGTTTAGTTGTTGCACAATTATTATTTTTGGAATCAGAAGATCCAGAAAAAGAGATATCTTTATATATAAATAGCCCAGGAGGTTCAATAACAGATGGAATGGCAATAGTTGATACAATCAACTATATCAAATGCCCTGTAACAACTATTTGTGTTGGTCTTGCAGCAAGCATGGGTGCAGTATTACTAGCATCAGGAGCAAAAGGAAAACGTTTTGCAACTCCAAATGCAGAAATATTAATACATCAACCATTAATTTCTGGAGGTCTTTCTGGACAAACAACTGAAATAAAGATTCATGCTGAACATATGGTTAGAACTAGAGAAAAATTAAACAAATTATTAAGTGAAAGAACAGGACAAAGTCTTGAAACAATAGAAAGAGATACTGAAAGAGATAATTATATGACAGCAGAAGAAGCTCTAAAATATGGATTAATAGATGGAATTTTAGACAAAAGAGAATAATATTTCTAAAGAAAATATTTTAATGAGGTGATACGATAATGCCAAACGACAATAAGAGAAGTGTAAAATGCTCTTTTTGTGGTAAACCACAAGAAAGCGTTAAAAAAATAATTGCGGGTCCAGGCGTATATATTTGTGATGAATGTATAAACGTCTGCCAAGAAATCATTGAAGATGAATTCTATGAAGAAGATGAAGAAATAGAAAATGAAGTTGAGGAAAAAATTCCAACTCCACACGAAATAAAAGAAATTCTTGATGAATATGTTATAGGACAAGAAGATGCTAAAAGAACATTATCAGTTGCAGTATATAATCACTATAAAAGAATTAATAATTTAGAAAAAGTTGATGATGTAGAAATTCAAAAGAGTAATATCTTATTATTAGGACCTACTGGTTGCGGTAAAACACTTTTAGCTCAAACATTAGCTAAAGTTTTAAATGTACCATTTGCAATAGCTGATGCAACAACATTGACTGAGGCAGGATATGTTGGTGAAGATGTTGAGAATATTTTACTAAGACTAATTCAAGCAGCAGATTACAATATTGAAAATGCTGAAAAAGGAATAATCTATATTGATGAGATAGATAAAATTTCAAGAAAATCAGAGAACCCATCAATTACTCGTGATGTAAGTGGTGAAGGTGTTCAACAGGCACTATTAAAAATAATAGAAGGAACTAAAGCTTCTGTACCACCACAAGGAGGAAGAAAACATCCACACCAAGAATTTTTACAAATAAACACAGAAAATATTCTATTTATATGTGGTGGAGCATTTGAAGGAATTGAATCTATCATTAATGAAAGAACAGGAAAAAATACAATTGGTTTTGGATCTCAGATAGCTTCAAAAACAGAAAAAAGCAAATCTGAAATATACAAACAAATTTTACCACAGGATTTATTAAAATATGGAATGATTCCTGAATTTGTTGGAAGATTGCCTATAGTTGCAACTTTAGATGAATTAGACAGAAAAGCATTAATAGAAATAGTTACAAAACCTAAAAACGCATTAATTAAACAATATAAAAAATTAGTAGAATTAGATGGTGTAGAATTAGAATTTACTGATGATGCACTTGAAACAATAGTTGATAAAGCAATAGAAAGAAAGACTGGAGCAAGAGGATTACGTTCAATAATTGAAGAAATTATGAGAGATGTAATGTATGATATTCCTAGCAATCAAAAAATAGCTAAATGCATTATAAATAAAGACACAGTAATTAATGGAAATAAGCCAGAGATTGTTATTGATGAGAAT
The DNA here is from genome assembly GCA_947625895.1 of uncultured Clostridia bacterium. Taxonomy (GTDB): domain Bacteria; phylum Bacillota; class Clostridia; order TANB77; family CAG-508; genus UMGS1994. Next base: position 10,296 of record CANQPZ010000013.1, read on the forward strand.
AAAAAACCAGTAGTACTAACAAAAACAACAAATAAAAGAAATATGAAAAAACACAATAAATCAGAAACAGCATAAATAAAAGTCCAACTTAATTTTAAGTTGGACATTTTTATATTATAGGAAAGTTCTCCGAATTTCCTATAATATAAAGGCTTCGCCAAATTTGTACACAAATTTTTTAACAAAAATTTGGCACTTAGAACAAAGACGCGGACAATTTAGAATATTTTTTTCTTTTACAGATTACATATTGTCCGCTTTTGTTCTATTTTATAAGTATGGTTCAATAGAGTTATATAGATTATTAAGTTGTTCATCAATATCTGTCTCGACTTTAATTCCTGTTCTAAAATTACCAGTATTTCTCCAGCCGACAACAATATCATCTTCATCAAAAATTATATATGAGCTTCCCCAATAAGCATAATAACGATCGCCTTCTTTTGTTTCAACAAAATCAGGAGCACCTAATGCTGCTTTTACTTCATTATATGTCATACCATAGCTAATTAAAGGTAAATTTCTATATTCTTCTGTTGTATTATCTGAAACAAATGAATTTACTTCTACGTTATCTATAAAATTAGCAGTTCCATTAAAATACTTTTTAAAAGATGAAAGAAGAAAAATTAATATAATTAAAACTACTATCATACATATTCCAACAACAATAATAAAAGGTGCTTTATTCTTTGAAAAAATACTTTCATCGAATTTAGAATTATTTACATTATTATTTACATGTGGTCTTTCTTTAGAAACACCATAATAATTTGTTGTATATTTTTTATAATAATCATATTTATATACATCTTCATATTTTGGAGAAGAATAGTCTGAATTACTTGTATTAGGAGTCTTAGGTTCAGAAGAATAATTTATATTATTTTCTGAAGAATGAAATTCTAAAGATTCATCATATTCTTTCTTTGTTTCTGGATTAGAAAGTACATCATATGCTTCATTAATTTCTTTTATTTTATTTTCAGCAACAGATTTATCACCCTCAAAAACATCAGGATGATATTTTTTAACAAGTTGCTTATATGATTTTTTAATATCTTTAATTGAAGCTGTTCTAGAAACTTCCAAAACTTTATAGTAGTCCATAAATATTCCCCTTAAATATCCTTACTTAAAATAATAATATAAAATAATTAATAATACAAGAAAAAAAGAAAATAGAGAGAAATATTTATAAATTTGCGTAAAAAGTATGATAAATGGCTTAATTTACATATAAATTTTGAATAAAGCTTGCATTAATAGAAAAAATATAGTAAAATAATTGTGTTAAAAATTACCGTTACTTAGTTTTAAGGAAAACCTGCTTATAACTCAGTAATAGGCAAATTAATATGAAGGAGGTTGTAAAAATGACTAAAGAGAGAAAACAAGAAATCATTAATACTTATAAAAGAGATGAAAACGATACTGGTTCACCAGAAGTTCAAATAGCTCTTTTAACAGAAAGAATTTCAGAATTAACTGAACACTTAAAAGTACATCAAAAAGATAATCACTCAAGAAGAGGACTTTTAAAAATGGTTGGTAAAAGAAGAAATTTATTAAACTATTTAGCTAAAAAAGACATCCAAAGATACAGAGATATAGCTCAAAAGTTATCTTTAAGAAAATAAAAACGAACAGCGTAGCTATTGAGGCTACGCTGTTTTTAAAACATTATTTATAAATACCGAACGATGTTAGATATTAGATTTAAGAATATATATAATGTGTTTTTAAATCTGTTCTCTTGCATCTTCGGAGAATTTTAGGAGGTAAAAATGTTAAAAACTTATGAAACAGAACTTGCAGGAAGAAAGCTAGTTTTTGAAACAGGAAAAATGGCTGGATTTGCTAATGGTAGTGTATTAGTAAAATATGGAGAAACAGTTGTATTAGTAAACGTTGTTGCTTCAAAAGAGCCAAAGGAAGGAATTGATTTCTTCCCACTATCAGTAGACTTTGAAGAAAAATTATATGCTGTTGGAAAAATCCCTGGAGGATTTACAAAAAGAGAAGGAAAACCTGGAGATAAGGCAATACTTACATCTAGAGCTATTGACAGACCACTTCGTCCATTATTTCCAAAAGATTTTAGAAATGATGTATGTGTAGTTGCAACTGTATTATCAGTAGAACAAGATAATTCACCAGAAGTTGCTGCAATGATTGGTGCATCAGCTGCATTATCAATTTCTGATATACCATTTGGAGGACCAACAGCAGCAGTTAATGTTGGATTAGTTGATGGAAAAATAATTATTAATCCTACAGTAGAAGAAAGAGAAAAATCAGATTTAACTTTAACTGTTGCAGGAACTATAGACAAAATTGCTATGATTGAAGCAGGAGCAAATGAAGTACCTGATGATGTTATGCTAGAAGCAATTAAAACAGCTCATGTCGAAATCAAAAAAATATGCCAATTTATTCAAAAAATGAAAGATGAAATTGGAAAACCAAAATTTGAATATAAATCATTTGCAGTAGATGAAGAACTATATGGAGAACTTGAAAAACAATTTAAAGATAGAATGAAAACTGATGTTCAAGATAAAGATAAAGCAGTTATTGATGATAGAATGGCAGTTTTAGCAGAAGATGCTAAAGAGTACTTAAAAGAACAACATGGTGAAGAGTATGTAGAAGAGAATGCTCAAGCAATTGGAGAAGCTTTATATAAACTTGAAAAGAAAATTGTTAGAAGCATGATTTATGATGAACATAAAAGAGTTGACGGAAGAGCGTTAGACGAAATAAGACCATTATCTTGTGAAGTAGGATTATTACCAAGAGTTCATGGTAGTGGAATGTTCACAAGAGGACAAACTCAAGTATTAACCGTAGCAACTTTAGGCATGATAAGTGAAGAACAAATATTAGATGGAATAGATGAAGAAGAAACAAAAAGATATATGCATCAATATAACTTCCCACCATATAGCGTTGGAGAAGCTAGAACATCTAGAGGACCAGGAAGAAGAGAAATTGGACATGGTGCTTTAGCAGAAAAAGCATTAGTTCCAGTTCTACCAAGTAAAGAAGAATTTCCTTATGCAATAAGAGTTGTTTCTGAAGTATTGTCTTCAAATGGATCAACATCACAAGCAAGTATATGTGGTAGCACATTAGCATTAATGGATGCAGGTGTTCCAATTAAAAGACCAGTTGCTGGTATTTCAACTGGATTAATTACAGATCCAAATGACGATAGCAAATATATAATGTTAACTGATATACAAGGAATCGAAGATTTCTTCGGTGATATGGACTTTAAAGTTGGAGGAACAGAAAAAGGTATTACAGCTATACAAGTTGACATTAAAGTTGATGGATTATCATATGATATAATAGCAGAAGCTTTTGAAAGAACAAAAGTAGCTAGAAAACACATACTAGATGATATAATGAAACCAGTAATTGCAGAACCAAGAAAAGAAATTTCTAAATACGCTCCAAAGATTATTAATACAAAGATTAGTGTTGATAAGATTAAAGACGTAATCGGACCTGGTGGAAAAATGATAAATAAAATCATTGATGAAACTGGAGTTAAAATTGATATTGAAGAAGACGGAACAGTATTTATATATGCAACAGAAAATGCAAATGGACCTAAAGCATTAGAAATGATTGAAGAAATAGCTAGAGAAATAGAAGTTGGAAAGATTTATAAAGGAACAGTTGAGAAAATAGTTTCATTTGGTGCATTCATCAATTTAGGTGGCGGAAAAGAAGGTTTAGTACACAAATCTAAAATAACAAGTGAAAGAGTTGAAAATGTAGAAGACTTCTTAAAAATAGGACAAGAAGTTACTGTAAAAGTTTCACAAATAGATGATCAAGATAGAATTAACTTAACAATGAGATTTGAAGAAGAAGAAAATAATAAAGAAGAAAAAACTGAGGAATAAGGAAGAGGTAGAATATGAAATATATTTATATACTACAGCAAGCCATCATTTGGATAATTATTATATACTGGTTATATCAATTAATTATCAGTGCTTGTGCTCTAATACAATTCAAAGAGAAACCAATAATAAAAGATAAAAAACATAAATTCATGATGATTTTACCAGCACATAATGAAGAAAATGTTATAGGAAATCTTCTTGAAAGTTTACAAAAACTTGATTATCCAAAAGAACTCTATGACATTTATGTTATAGCAGATAATTGCACTGATAAAACAGCTAAAATTGCAAAAGACCTAGGAGCAATAGTCTATGAAAGGAAAGACGAAACTAAGAAAACAAAAGGATTTGCTTTACAGTGGTTTTTAAATAAAAAAATAAAAGAAGACGCAGATTATGATGCATTTTGTGTATTTGATGCCGATAATATTGTAGATAAAAACTTTTTAAATGCAATGAATAAAAAACTATGTCAAGGTGAAGTTATAGTTCAAGGATACAGAGATATTAAGAATCCTTCAGATTCATGGATATCTGCAGGTTATGCATTATTCTATTGGACAATGAATAGATTTTATCATTTAGCAAGATATAATTTAGGATTATCTCCATTAATAAATGGAACAGGATTTATGGTTGATTTTAATTTAATCAAACCAACTGGATGGAATACAATAACTTTAACAGAAGACATTGAATTTTCTCTAAGAAATATTGCACAAGGTAGAAGACTAGGATGGGCAACAGATGCAATTGTTTATGACGAACAACCAACTGAATTTAAACAAAGTTGGTCTCAAAGATCAAGATGGACTGTTGGACATTTACAATGCATGAAGTATTATACTAAAGATCTAGCAGAGGGTGTAGTTGAACATAGAACTTTAATGAATTTTGATGGATTACTATATTTAATGGGCATTCCAATGATGTTAGTTACATTCTTATTAATAGGAATTAATACAGTTATTTATTTTGCTGGAGAAATGAATATTTGGGAATTACTATTTAATTATGGAAAATATATATTCTCAACATTTATAGTTCCTATTATAACTGCAATATTTGTAATGCTTATTGAAAAAAAGCCTATGAAAAAAATGGTAAAAGGAATATTATTATTCCCAGTTTTTATGGGATCTTGGATAATTATAAATATAAAATGTTTAATTAAACCTAATACAAAATGGGAGAAAATTGAACATAAGAGAAATGTTAAAATTGATGAGATATAAAATTTAGATTATGATTTTTAGCAGTAAGATAATAAAATTTATTATCTTACTGCTTTTATATTTTAAAATAAATTCCTTGTAAAAATGAACTAAAAATGATATGATAACCTATATTAGATTGGGAGGAAAAAATAATGATTTATGATGAATTAGTAAGAGAAATTGATCCTTCTAATATTTTTGTTAATGAGAAAATGAGTAAACACACTTCATTTAAAGTTGGAGGAATAGCTGATTTTTTCGTTATAGCAAATGATGTTAAAGAATTAATATACATTTTAAAGGTAGCTAAAAGGCTTAGAATGAAAACTTTTATAATAGGAAATGGAACTAATCTTATTGTAAAAGATACAGGATTTAGAGGAATTATTATTAAACTAAATTTTAAACATTTAAAAATTGAAAAAAATAATGTTCTTGCAGGTGCAGGTGTGCCAGTAGCATTAGTTTCAGGATTTGCTTATAGAAATGAGATAGGAGGATTTGAATTCTTATCTGGAATTCCTGGAACAGTTGGCGGGGCAGTAAGAATGAATGCAGGAGCATATGGAGAAGAAATCAAAGACATATTAGTAAATACAACATATTTAGACGAAAAATATAATATAGTTAAGATAAATAATGAAGAACATAATTTTTCATATAGAAAAAGTATATTTGAAGAAAAGAAATGGATAATAATTGGAAGTACTTTTAAAATTGTAAAAGACAGTAAAGAAAATATAAAGGCAAAAAGAGATGAATATACAAAAAAAAGAAAAGAAAAGCAACCTTTGGATATGCCAAATGCTGGAAGCATATTTAAAAGAACAGATGATGTTATACCAGCACAATTAATAGATCAAGCAGGTCTTAAAGGACATAAGATTGGTGGAGCACAAATTTCAGAAAAACATGCTGGATTTATTGTTAATACAGGAGATGCCACAGCAAGTGACATAATTAAATTAATAAATTATACAAAGAAAAAAATTAAAGAAAAATATAATAAAGATTTAGAACTAGAAGTAATTATTCTATAAAATGAAAGGAATTATTAAAAAAATGAAGGGATTTTTTAGTTGGTTTAACTCAAAAACAAAAATCAAAAGATGGATACTTTTAATTTTAATTGGTATATGCCTAACTTGTTATGCTTTTGCCACAATTTTAGATTCACAAATACTAAAACCATTTGATATCTTAAAAATTGTAGGAGCATTCGTAGTAGGTTTTTCAGCAATTGTAATTGGATTTATCTATTTATTAAGAAGAGTACTGGAAATATTAATTGAAGCTAATAATACAGTTACAGATAAAGGCAAAAAAGCCAATCTTAATATAAAGGGATTAATTTTTAATAAAACGGTATATGATGAAGGACCAAAAGTTGTAGTAATAGGCGGAGGAAATGGATTAAATACTGTAATAAAAGGACTAAAAAAATATACAAATAACATTACAGCCGTAGTTGCAATGGATGATGCCAGCAAAGAAGAATCTCCATACCATTCAATTAAAGATAGTATAATTGCTCTATCTGACAAAGAAGAATTAATGGATAGACTATTAAACTGGAACTTTAAAAATGGAAAAATGCAAGGAAATAATTTCTGTGACATTTATTTAGACGCAATGAATGAAATATTTGAAAACCCATCTGAAGGTATTAGAAAAAGTACAGAAATTTTAAATATTACAGGAAGAATTATACCTGCTACATTAGACCAAGTTACAGTATGTGCAGAACTTGAAGACGGAACTATTGTAGAAAATAAAGAACAAATACCAAAAGTTACTTATGAAAAAGTAACACAAATAAAAAGAGTATATATAAGTCCTTCAAATTGCCAACCAGCTCCAGGAGTTTTAGATGCTATAAAAGACGCTGATGCAATTATAATTGGACCTGGTAGCTTGTATACAGAAGTATTACCTTGTTTATTAGTTAAAAATATTTCAAAAGTAATAAAAGAAAGTCCAGGATTAAAAATATATGTTACAAATATCATGACAGAACCAGGCCAAACAGATAATTATTCAATATCAGATCACTTACAAGCATTATATGATCACGTTGGAAAAGATATTGCAGATTATTGTTTAGCAGATACTGGAGAAATTGTTCCTGAATTTGTTAGAAAATATAATCAAGAAGGACAAGATATCGTTCTACAAGATGTTGATAAAGCTACAAAGCAAGGAATAAAAATAATTCATAAAACATTATCAAAAATAGACAATGATTTTATAAGACATGATCCTGATGCTATAGCTACTTCTATTATGGAATTAATTTGCAATGACTTAAAATTCAGAAATAAAGAAAGTACACCTACATTCTTACTAGCAAATTCAATTCTTGAAGATGAATTAAAAAGAGAAAGGAAAGAATCTTCAAAAAGAAAGAAAGATAAAAAGAAAATTGAAAAAGCTAAACAAAAAGGCAAAAAGAGAAAAAGTAAGTTTAATGCTAAGTATAGTGAAAGAATTGAGTCTATTCAAACAACAGTAGAAAAGAAAAATGAAAATCAAAAACTAGCAAAAGAAATGGAAAAATTAGATAAATAATATTTAAGGAGATACAAATGAAAATAGGTAAAAAAGAGTTAGATTTAAAAAGTGGATTATCAAAAGAATGGATAATTACAAATGGAATTGGAGGATTTGCAAGTCAAAGTATATTAGGAATCAATACTAGAAAATATCATGGACTTTTAGTAGCGCCACTTGATCCACCATCAAGAAGATTTGTAATTTTATCTAAGGTAGATGAAAGCATAGTAATTGACAATGAAGAAAAAATCCTATATAGCAATGTTTGCAAAGACTATATTTCAGAAGGATATAAAAATTTAGAGAGTTTTGAAAAAGTTTATAATCCAAAATTTAAATATAATGTTGATGGAATTAAAATTGAAAAATTAATAACTATGGTATATGGAAAAAATATAGTTGCCATACATTATAAGATAAAAAATGCAAATAAAGATATTTTAATGAAAATAGCACCTATTATGAACTATAGAGATTTCCATAGAATGAATACAAACCATGATTATTCAATTAATCAACGTGTAATTGACAATAAAGTCAGAGTAACAATTGATGGAAATAAAACTACTCCAGTTTACTTGTATTTAAGAGAAGGAAATTATATAGAGCATACAAAAGACATATTTAGAAATATGTACTATTTAGAAGAAGAAAAAAGAGGATTTTATCCAGAAGAAGACTTAATTGTAACAGGTAGATATGAAGTTCCTATTAAAGCAGGAGAAGAAAAAGAGTTTACATTAGTTTGTGGACTTGAAGACAATATCGAAGAAGTTGATGGAAAAGCAGAAAATGCAAAAGAAGAAAAGAGACTTCAAAAGATAATAAAAGAAAGTGGCTTGATCAATCCAAAAGACAGCAAAAAAGAACAGGAAATTTTAAGAGATCTAATTATAGCATCAGACACTTTTATAACATACAGACAAAAGTTCTCATTGCACACAATAATTGCTGGATTCCCATGGTTTTTGGACTGGGGCAGAGACACAATGATTTCTTATGAAGGATTATTACTAAAAACAAAGAGATTCGAATTAGCAAGAGAAATCTTACTAATGATGACAAGAGATATTAAATATGGACTAGTTCCAAATGGATATTCAGGTTATGATAGCAGACCTTTATATAATAGTGTTGATAGCTCATTACTTTTATTTGAACAAATTAATAAATATTTAGAATATACAAATGATTATAAGTTTATTCAAGTTAATTTATATGACATTTTGAAAAACGTATATAAAATGTTCCAAAAAGGAATAAATATAGATGAAAGTAATATTTATATGGACACAGATGGTTTAATATCAGCTGGAACAGAAAACACACAATTAACATGGATGGATGCAAAAGTTTCAGGCTTTGCTGTTACACCTAGAAATGGAAAAGCTGTTGAAGTTAATGCTCTTTGGTACAATGCTGTCAAAACTTTAGAAGCACTAGCTAAAAAATTTAATGATACAGAAACAAAAGAAGAATGTTCAAAATTAGCTAAAAAGATAAAAACAAGCTTTAATAAAAAGTTTTATAATGAAAAAAATAAATGCTTATATGATGTAATTGGAAGCGATGAAATAAGACCAAACCAATTATTTGCTATATCAACAACATACCCAGTTTTGGTAATGTCAAACAATAAGCCAAAAGAAATGTTTGAAACAGTAACTAAAGAATTAGTTACAAAATATGGATTAGCAACTCTTTCTAAAAAGAATGAAAAATATATAGCAATATATGAAGGAGACAGCTTCAGAAGAGATATGAGTTATCACCAAGGTATTACTTGGCCATGGCTTGCTGGATTATATGTAGACGCATTTAAAAATTTAATAAAAAATGAAAAAGATGAGAAAACTAAAAAGAAATTAGAAAAAGAATTTAAAAAATGTGTTGATACATATAAAACAAACTTTGCAAGTACATTAAAAGATGGCGCTATTGGTAATATATCTGAGCTATATGATTCTGAGGAGCCATACAATTCAGGTGGAACATTTGCACAAGCATGGAGTGTATCAGAAGTATTAAAAATAATGCTAGAGAAATAAAGGAAAAATTAATGTCAACAAATTTAATTGATTTAGAAAATGATCTAAAAAACAAAAAATTAAATAGCATATACTTACTTTATGGTGAAGAAAAATATTTAATACAAGAGTATGTAAAAAAAATAAAAAAATGCTTTGGTGAATTATACTTAGGTATTAACTATATACTTCTAGATGAAAGTAATATAGATAGCCTAATATCTGACATTGAAACACCAGCATTTGGATATGACAAGAAGTTAATTTTAATAAAAAATTCTAATCTATTCAAAAAAGATAATAAATCACCGATAAAAGATAAGTTCAAAGAATATTTAATAAATAATACAGAAATAATAAACGAATCTGTTGTAATTTTATTTATTGAAGAAACAGTACATAAAATGGATTTCTATAAAAATGTAGAAAAATATGCAAGAGCAATAGAGTTTAAAGAATTAAAACCATTTGAAATAAAAAATAGAATCAAAAAAATTTGTTCATTATATAAAGTAAAAATATCTGATCAAAATCTTGATTATTTTATTGAAGTAGCTGGAACTAAGATGGAAAACTTAATTAATGAGATTAGAAAACTAATCGAATTTGCTGGAGAAAATAATGAGATTAGTCATGAAGATATTGAAAAACTAACTATAAAAGATATAGAAGCAGTAATATTTGATTTGACAGATTATTTAGGTGAAAAAAATACAAAAAATGCTTTAGAAATATTAGATAATTTAATTTACAACAAAGAACCTTTACAAAGAATAAGTATAACTTTATATAATCATTTTAAAAAAATCTATTTTTGCAAACTTGCCATTGAAGAAAAAAAAGATATTGCAACTTCAATAGGCTTGAAACCAAATCAATTATTTTTAGTAGGAAAATATAGAAAACAAGCATCATGTTTTTCAGAAAAAGAAATAAAAAATCTTTTAAATGAATTAATTAATTTAGATTACAAATCGAAAAATGGAATGATTGATTTAGAAATAGGATTAAAATCTATACTTTGCAAAAACTGTTAATATCAGTATTGCAAATTAAATAATTAATATATATAATATTTAAATAGATAAAGACTTAAATACAAAAGAGGAGGATTATATGGAAAGAAAAAAGGGTATTCCATTGATGGCACTAATTATTTTCATAGTTTTATTAGTTGCAATAATAATTACTTGTGTAGTAATTTTGGGTGTCAAGAAATCAAATAACAAAGGTAATAATGGGGAAGTAGTGGCACAAGAAGAAAATGCAAACAATACCACAGAACAACCTAGTGAAGATGAAGAAGGAGAAGAGATTACAAACGAAGATATAATAAATCAAGATGAACAAATTCAAAAACTATATGCTTTAACTGGAAATAATAAAACATTTGCTAAATATGCAATTTATGCATCTGGAGGATTTGATCAAGATAATGATAACATAAAAAATGACCTAAAACTTCAATTAGCAATGGCACAAGTTACAAATGCAGATATGGGTGGTTCATCATCAAAATCAGTTTCAAAATCAAAAATTGAAGAATATAACAAAAAAATATTTACTTCAGAAGAAGCTGAGAAAACAACATATTCCGATTTTTCTTTATATGATAGTGACACTAACTTTACAGATATATATAAAACTATTGGATATGTCTACAACTCAAACGATAGTACTTTTGAAGTTAAAGAAAGTGAAGTTACAGAAGATTCAACACCTTCACAAATTACGGAATTAATAACTAAGGTTGTAAAATATGATAGCAAAATTGAAATTTATGTAAAACCTATATTTGTTAGAACATTTTATTCTCCACAAATAGACGCAGTAGGATGCGAAATTCTAGGTAATTATGATTTTCAATTAAAAGAATACCCACAATCAGATTCATTAATTGCTATTGCATATAGTGATTATGAGCAAGTTCTTAAATCTGACTATGCAAAAGATATAGATAATTATAAATTTTCTGAATTTTCTAGAAACAACATTGATCTTAATAAAGTTAGCGAATATAAATACACATTTACAAAAGAGGATAATGATTTTAAATTAAAAGCATTTGAAAAAGTAACAAGTCTATCAGAACAAAATAATTCTTCAAATGATGGCCCAAAAGAGATGACTGCACAAGAAAAGGAAACATTTAATTCAAAAATATCATCATACGTGGGAAATCAAATGAGAGGTTCTGAAGTTAAATCTTTATATGACGTAATTGTTTCTTTAAATACTGAAAATGAGGGTACAAGCTATATTGTTACTACAAAATTAAATGGAGAAGAAGCTGAGGGAACAGGAGACGAGTTACTAGAAAACATTAAAAGTCAGAAAGATAGTATTGATACAAGCAAAACATATTCAGTTGATGCAACATATAAAAATCAAATAATAACAACTGTTTCAATAACAGAAAATTAAAATATAAAAAGATGTAAAAGGAAAAAAATGGATCCAAATGTAAATGATTTTCAAAAAAAGATTATAGTTGATACAAGAAGATTTTTAGCTGAACGTTTAAGAGATCAATTTCGTGAAAAAAGAAAAAACTTCACTCTCATAGGAATTACTGGAACTAATGGAAAAACAACTAGCACGTTCTTAATTCATCAAGCATTAAATCTTCTTGGTAAAAAAGCTGCTTATTTAGGAAATTTAGGACTTATTATAGATAATGTATTAACTCATAAGCATTCAATAACAACACCAGATTTTACACTTATATATAAATTAATGGATCAACTTATTGATAATAATATAATGGCACTTTCAATGGAAAGTAGTGCACAAGGATTAATTGGTGGACAGCTTGAAAAAATGGAATATGACTATGTTGGATTTACAAATCTTACATTAGATCATTTAGACTATTTTAAAACAATGAAAAAATATGAAAATGCAAAACTAAAACTGTTTAAGGAACCAAGAGATAAATCATTATTTGCTGTTATTAATGGTGATGATCCAAATTATAAAGATTTCTGCTTTGAAAAGAATAAGAATGTTTTATATGGTGAAAAACCACATAATGACTTTATAATAGAAAACTGCAAATTATATCCAAGTTCATCTGAATTCACTGTAGCACATAATGGAAAAAAATATGATGTAAAGCTTAGTATACCAGGAAAGTATAACATATACAATTACATGAACACATTTATAATTTTAAATGATATGGGATATAGCTTCGAAGACATAATAAGTATTTCAGATAAATTAACTGCTCCTTTAGGTAGATTTCAAACATTTAAATATAAAGGAGCAACAGTTATTATTGATTATGCACATACACCTGACGGAGTTGAAAACATAATTTCTAATGTCCTTAAAATGAAAAAAAATAAAGTTTATACTGTTATAGGTTGCGGTGGAGATAGAGATAGAACAAAAAGACCAATTATGGGAGAACTAGCTACTTCATTATCAGATTTTGTAATTTTTACAAATGATAATCCTCGTACAGAAGACGAGAAAAGAATAATGCATGACATAGTTTCTCCATTAAAAAATAAAAATTACATAATAGAATATGATAGAAAAAAAGCTATAGAATCTGGAATGGATATGTTAAAAGAAGGAGATGTATTATTAGTATTAGGAAAAGGACACGAAGATTATCAAATTCTTAAAACAGGAACAATTCATTATAGTGATATAGAAACAGTAGAAAATAAAATAAATAATACCTAACAAGTATTATTTATTTTTTTGCCCAAAAATAAAAAGCCTTTAACGGCTCTTTTATTTTTGTTTTATCATATTTCTATTATTAATAAACTTTGTTTTTCTAGGAACATCAGTTTTAATTAAGGATTGTTGTTGTTGCATTTCTCTATATATTTCATCTGAAATAGAGATACCTGATTTTTCAAGTAATTTATCTAATTTATAAGAAACAACGTTTATCTTTTTTAATATTTTCATCTCTAACTGAGCTTCTTGAACTTTAAATTCAAGGTTACTAGTTAAAATAAATCCTAATAAGAAAACAACAACACCAGTAGCAACCATAATTATTACTGTTATAGAATTAGGTAATCTAGCGATTTCTGTTAAAAATTCAGAAATTAAATAAGCACCAATTAAAGAAGCAATAACAAATGCAAAAATAAATAAATATCTTCTAATTCTGGTAAATAAAATGGTTATTTTAAACAACTTTTCGTTATACATAAAAATACCCCAATTTCAATAAATTAAATACATAAATATATTACTCTATTTTGGAAAATTCGTCAATATTCTACATAAAAAATTAATGTTACATTATAGAATTTTGTTCTAAAAATAATTTCTCTGAATATAATAAAAATAGAATAATAAAAAAGGTGAAATATGGAAATACTAAATTATTTATCATCGAATTTAAAACAATACATAATTTCATTAAATTTAAAAGAAATTGAGGACAAGCTTGAAGAAATAAGACTTAGATCAAATAAAAATCTTATTTTAAAAACAATAGATAATGAATTAATATTAAATTACACAACAACTCAAAAAGATATTTTGGAAACATTAGAAAAAATTACAGAAAGTTCAATATATACATATGAAAACCAAATATCTAATGGATTTATAACTTTAAAAGGGGGACATAGAGTTGGAATAGTCGGAAACGGAGTAATAAGTGAAGGAAAAATAATAAATATTTCATATATATCTGGAATGAATATAAGAATTGCAAAAGAAATAAAAGGATGTAGTAATTTTATTTTAAAAGAAATATATGATAAAGGGTTCTTCCAAAATACTCTAATAGTTGGAGCACCTGGTTCAGGAAAAACCACGCTTTTAAGAGATATTATACGTCAAGTTAGTAATGGAAACTTATATAATAAAGGACTTAACGTAGGAGTTGTTGATGAGAGAAACGAAATAGCAGCTATGTATAAAGGAATTGAACAAACAGATTTAGGTATCAGAACAGATGTAATTTCAAATATTCCTAAAACTTTAGGTATAAAAATATTAATTAGATCTATGGCACCACAAGTTATAGCAGTAGATGAGATTGGAGGAGAAAATGATTCGAAAATGATAAATTACGCAATGTGTTCGGGGGCAAAGGGATTATTTAGTGCACACGGCAATTCTATTTTAGATATTTCTGAAAATCCTGAAATTAGTCAACTCATAAAAAGCAAAATAATCGAAAGAATAATAATTTTAAATCCTAAAGTAAAAGAAAAGCTATCAGGCTTATTTTATTTAGATAAAGAGAAAAGAGAATATATAAAATGTATTTAATTATTAAATTGTTAATAGGAGTAGGAATAATATTATGCTCTGCAAGAATAGGTATTATTTACTCTAAAAAATATGTATATAGGTTAAATGAATTAGACGAATTTAAAAATAATTTTAAAATAATTGAAAATAAAATCAAATATACATATGAACCGCTTGATGAGATATTTTTACAAATCTCAGAAATTACAGATTATCAAATTTCACATATTTATAAAAATATATCTGAAAATATAAAAAAAGAAGGTGCAGAAAATGCATGGAAAAAAGAAATTGAAGAATGTAAATTATGCTTAAAAAGAGAAGATAAAGAGGCATTAAAAGAATTTGGTGTATTACTTGGAAAAACAAATAAAGAAGGGCAGATAAATCAAATTCAATTTGTAAATTCTCTACTAGAAAGACAAATAGAAAAAGCAAAAAAAGATAAAGAAAAAAATGAAATTTTAAGCAAAAAACTTGGAATTGTTTTTGGAGTAATGCTAGTTATTATATTGATTTAGTAATTATATTTAAGAAAGGGAAAATAATGGATATTAATTTATTATTTAAAATTGCAGCAATAGGAATTCTAGTAGCTGTATTAAATCAAGTTTTAGTAAGAGCAGGAAGAGAAGATCAAGCAATGATGACAACACTTGCTGGAATTGTTATTGTTCTCTCTATTGTAATTAATGAAATAAGTAATCTTTTTACAACAGTAAGGACATTATTTAATCTATAAGCTAATTATATAGTTTGAGAAAGGAATATAAATGGAAATAATTCAAATTATAGGAATTGGTTTTAGTGGGCTTTTAATTGCAGTTCTATTAAAAGAATATAAACCAGAATATAAAATTTATATATCAATCATTATTGGAATATTGATATTTTTTTTGGTATCAGACAACATAGCTATTTTTATCAATCAAATAATGAGTTTTTCAAACAGATTAAATATAAAAAATGACTTTATATCAATTTTATTAAAAATAACTGGAATAGCAATATTAACAGAATTTGCAATTTCAATATGCAAAGATAGTGGAGAAAATGCAATAGCAACAAAAATAGATTTAGGAGGGAAAATAATAATCATAGGAATTTCAATGCCAATAATAAGTGGACTTTTAGAAAGTTTAATTAGTCTTTTATAGATAGGAGAAAAATGCAAAAGAAAATACCAATAATAATTTTTCTTATAATCATATGCATAAATAAGATTAATTATGCAAGTAATGAAGAATTATTAGAAAGTCAAGCAAATGAATTGAATATAGACAACTTTATTTCAGAATCAGAAAAAGTTATAGGAAATGATATTAATTTAGATGAAATATTTACTAACTCATTAAAAGGCAAAAGTTCAAAGAATATATTATTAAATGCCATAGGAATAATCTTAGGTAAAGAGTTAAAACAAGCAATTAACATGGTAATATCAATTTTAATCGTAATAATCATTCATGGAATTTTTAAAAGCATAAGCGAAAATCTTGGGAATGAACAAACAGGAAAAATAGGATATTTTATTCAAGTAATTTTTTTAATAACAATACTTATGAAAATTTATTCAAATATATTAAATATAGTCAAAAGGACTTTAGAGACAGTATCAACATTTGTATACTCTTTAATCCCATTATTTATTAGTTTAACAATATCAACAGGAAATGTAACTACAGCAACAGCTTCACAATCATTAATTTTACTTGGAACAACATTTATTACTAACTTCATAAATCAATTTGTAATTCCAATAGTCATAATTGCTACAGTAATAGGAATAATTTCAAACATTTCAGACGAAATACATATGAATAAAATATCTAAATACATAAAGACAAGCATAATCTGGATATTATGTATATCTCTTACAATATTTACATGTTTATTATCTATGGAAAGTAATTTAACACAAGGAGTAGATCAGTTAGCAAGCAAAACAACTAAAAGTGCAGTATCAACATTTGTACCAGTAGTAGGAAAAATATTAGGTGATGCAGTTGAATCTGTAATTGGATGTAGCAATATTATTAGAAATGCTGTAGGAGCTGTTGGGATGATTGTTATTATACTAATTGGATTAACACCACTAATAAGAATAGGAATAACAATGATGTTCTTCTATTTTGCAGGTGGCCTTGCTGAAATGGTCTCTGATCAAAAAATAGTATATGTCCTAGAAGAAATGGGAGATTCTTGTAAAGTATTATTAGCTTCTCTTGCTACTGTAATAGTAATGCTTATTATTGGAGTAACAATAACTATGAAAATAGCAATACCAACATAAAAGGAAAGGAAAAAATATGGTTGATTTCTTAACGTCATGGGCGGAACAATTAATAATAGCTTTAATTATTATAATAATGATTGAAATGATATTACCTAATAGTAGTTACAGAAAATATATAAAAATAGTTTTAGGAATATTTGTAATGTTCGTACTATTCTCGCCAATACTTGGAGCAAAATTTAATGAAATTGATTTTAATAAAGAAATTGAAAAAATAGAAAACAGCACCAATCAGATAAATGGTAATACAATAGATATAAATTATGATAAGCAAATAGAAATTGCATACAAAGAAAAATTAAAAGAAACTATCTCGGAAGATTTAGAATCAAAAGGATACAAATTAAGTTCAATAGAAACAGACATAAAATACAAGAATGAAGAAATTAAAATAGAAAAGTTAGCCATTAAAATAAAAAGATTAAATAAAGAAGATTCTTCAAGTGTTGAAAAAGTTGTCATTTCAAAGGAAGATTCAATAAATCAAGAAGAAATTAATAATCTCAAAAAAGATATTAGTACTTTATATAACATAGAAGAATCAAAAATTTCCATAGAAAGTGAGATTTAAAATGTTAATGGAAAAAATGACAGCCCTTATAAAAAAAGACAATAAAAACAATAAAAGAAAAATAGAAAATTTAGTCTTTGCCCTAATTTTATTAGTAATAACATTAATAACCATAAATATAATCTTTAAAGATAAACCCAATAAAAATAATAACTTAGAAAAAAGTTCGAGTGAAATTAATATAAACACAGATACAACTATAGAAAACGATATCGAAAAAAAGTTAGAAGAAATACTTAGCAATATAAAAGGGGTAGATGATGTAAAAGTATTAATTACATATAGCGAAACAGAAAAGTTAGTACCTTTATATAATGAAAATTCTTCCCAAAGCACAACAGAGGAAACAGACACTGAAGGAGCAACACGAACTATTGAAAGTTACAATAATAGCAAAGAAATAGTTTCCGATTCTTCACAAACACCAATAACAGAAAAAACTATTTTACCTAAAATTGAAGGTGCAATCATAACAGCAAAAGGAGTTTCAGATTCAAACACTAAAGAGAAAATTATAAATGCTGTTGAAGCAGCAACAGGACTTGCTAGTCACAAAATTCAAGTTTTTGAAGCTAAATAAAATTTATCATAAAAAGAAAGAAGGAGTTTAAATGAAAGACTTAAAAAGTATAAAGAAAATTGCAATTATAAAGAAAAAAGAAATATTTTTAATTGCATTAGCAATTATCTTTATGCTAATAGGATTTTTTAGTTATAGAACAACTAATAATTATGGAAAGGTAGCAGATATTCAAAATTATCCAGAAACTGCATTAGGAGAAGCAACTCTTGTTAGCACAAATGATATTAATGAAAATCAAAACAATATTGAAGATATTCAAGATAATAATGATAGTGAAACAATTGAAACAAGCTCAGACGATTTAGAAATTGATGAAGAAGAACAAAACAAAACAAATTTCTTTACAGAAGCCAAAATGGAGAGAAATAACACATATTCTGAATCACTAGAAATATATGAAAATATTTTAGAAAATAGCAGTATTTCAAGTGATCAAAGAGCAATAGCACAAAATGAAATTACAAATATAACAAATGAAAAAAAAGCAATTCAAGTTGCTGAAAATTTGATTAAATTAAAAGGTTTTGAAGATGTGGTTATATTAAAAAATTTAGATGGAATAAATGTAATTGTAAGTGCAGATGTTCTTCTGCCAGAACAAGTTGCACAAATTCAGAATATAGTAGAAAGAGAGTTCGAAATTGAGAGTAAAAATATAAATATATCAAATAAATAATTATTGCAAAAAAAATATATATAATATATAATCAAATAGCTAGATAAATGGAAGGAGTAGTATATATGAGTGTTGAATTAAAAAGATATAGAAATAGAATTATTATAATGACCGTAATAGTTATTATCGCACTAATTTTAGGTATTATTACTACCAATATTACAAGACAATATTATGGACAAGTACAAAATTTAATTGAAGTAATTCAATCATCGTCTGAAGAAGAATATAATAACAGAATTGCAGAAAGAGCTGCAAATGAGGGAAAAGATATAAGTGAATATGCTACAAAAGAACAAGCTTTACAAATTGCTAACGATATGGCAAAACCTTATGAAGCAATTTTTAAATACTCAAATCTAACAGTAGTAATAATGTTTACTCTTTCAATTTCAGGACCTTTCATTGGATTAATGATGTACTTCATATTTACCGGATGGTTGATAAATAAAATCTGGAAAGATATCAAGAAATGGTTATCTGTTTTAATGAGAATATTAGCATTAGTAATATTAGGATACGTAGTAACATATCCACTAATTGCTATAGGAGTTTTTGGACAAATACCATTTATCATATATACTGTTTATAAATTTATTCGAACAAAAAAATCTGAAGAAAAAGATGATGTTATAAAAACAAAATAACACACTAGAATTAGGGGGACGAAAGAAATGATAAAAAAAGTTGCTATACTTGCAAATGGTGGAGATGTTTCAGGATTTAATGCTGTTATAAGAGCAATTATGAAAACAGCAATGACTAATGGCATTGAATGCTATGGTTATATAGATGGGTACAGAGGATTAGTTGAAAATAACTATATTAGACTTGATGGAAATCCCTTAGCATCAGGCATTATAGCTAAAGGAGGATCTATTATAGGATCATCTACAAATGCAATAGTTTTTCACTATAAAGTTGAACACGAAGATGGTTCTGTTACATATGAAGATTTATCAGACCAATGCGTAAGAAATGTAAAAGAAGCAGGATTTGATTGTATATTTACACTAGGTGGCGATAGTACTCAAAAATCTGCTAGAGATTTGTTCTTAAAAGGTATTAATGTAATTGGCGTACCAAAAACAGTTGACAATGACGTTGCTTGCACAGAAATTACATTTGGATATAATACTGCAGTTTCAGTTGCTACTGAAGCAATAGATAGATTACATACAACTGCAGAAACACATCATAGAATTATGGTGCTTGAAGTTATGGGAAGATTTGCAGGTTGGATAGCATTAGAATCTGCTATCTCAGGAGGAGCAGATGTTGCTTTAATACCTGAAATACCATATGACATTAATAAAGCGGCAGAAGCAATAAAGAAAAGAATTGCAAGAAACAAAAAATTTAGTTTAGTTGTTGTTTCAGAAGGTGCAATTTCAAAAGATGGCGAAAATGAGACTTACGCAGCAGAAGGTGTAGATGCAAAAGCTGGAATTAGTGTAAAATTCGGAGGAATTGGACCTAAAGTTGCTAAGCAATTACAAGATCTTACTGGACTTGAAGCTAGATGTACAGTACTTGGATATATGCAAAGAGGTGGAACACCAACAGCATATGATAGAGTTCTTTCAACAAAATATGGCGCAAAAGCAATGGAATTAGCTATGGAAGAAAAATTTGGAGTTTTAACTGTAATTCAAAACGGAAAACTTTCATCAGTTCCACTAGAAGAAGTTATAGGAAACAATAAAGAAATTGGCGCTGTTCAAGGAGGAACAGTAGATAGTAATGTTAGACTTGTAACATTAGATCACGAGCTTGTAAGAACGGCTAGAGATATAGGAATTTGTTTAGGAGACTAATAGAGCAAATAAAAGAAAGAGATGATGGAATGATAAATTACAACAATATAATTGCAAAAAAAATTGGAGAAGCTACAGGTATTGATATAACTGAATTATCTCAATATATTGAAATCCCACCACAAAGAGAAATGGGGGATTTCGCTTTTCCATGCTTTAAATTAGCAAAACAATTAAAAAAATCACCTGTTATTATTGCAAACGATATTAAAGAAAAAATAACAACAGATGAATATATAGAAAAAATTGAAGTAAAATCAGGATACCTTAATTTCTATGTAAATACTTCAAAGTTAGCAGAAGAAGTATTAAAAGAAATTGATAAACAAAAAGAAAATTATGGCAAAAGTGATATAGGAAAAGGAAAAAATATTATTGTTGAATATTCATCACCAAATATTGCAAAGCCTTTCCATATTGGACATTTAAGAACAACATTAATTGGAAATGCATTATATAGAGTATATAAATTTCTAGGATATAATACAGTTGGAATTAATCATTTAGGTGATTATGGAACACAATTTGGAAAGATGATTGAAGCTTATAAATTATGGTCAGATGAATATGATCTTGAAGATGATCCAATCAATAAAATGATGGATATGTATGTAAGAATAAATGAATTGTGCAAACAAGATGAAAAAGTACTAGATGCATGTAGAGAAAACTTTAGACTTCTTGAAAATGGAGATAAATATTGTACAGATCTATGGGAGAGATTTAAAGATTTAAGTTTAAAAGAATTTTATAAAATTTATGACTTATTAGATGTAAAATTTGATTCTTTAAATGGTGAAGCATTTTATTCAGACAAAATGGAAGAAGTAGTAGACATCCTAGAGAAAAAAGGAAAACTAGTTGAATCAGAAGGTGCTAAAATAGTAGATTTAGAAGATCAAGGAATCAATACACCTTGTATTATTAAAAAAGCAGATGGATCTTCAATATATGCCACAAGAGATTTAGCTGCAATTCTTTACAGAGCTAGAACATACGATTTTGATAAATGCTTATATGTTGTAGCATATGAACAAAACTTGCATTTTAAACAAGTTTTTGCAGTAGCTAAATATCTTGTTGATGAAAAATATCATAAAGGACTAACACATGTATCTTATGGAATGGTTGCATTGCCTACGGGAAGAATGTCAACAAGATTAGGTAATGTTGTTAAAATTGAAGAATTATTAAAGGAAACAATAAATAGAGCAAACGAAATTATTACAGAAAAAAATCAAGATCTTGAAGACAAAGATGAAGTTGCTAAAAAGGTTGGACTTGCAGCAATAATATTCAATACTCTTTCAACAACAACAAATAAAGACCAGATTTTTGATTGGGACACAGCATTAAACTTTCAAGGTGAAACAGGTCCTTATATTCAATATACTTATGTAAGGACAAAAAGCGTACAAGATAAGTCTGAAATTTCACCATCAATTGATGAAGTGGATTTTTCTTTATTAAAAGAAGAAACAGCAGTTAAAACTATAAAAACATTATATAATTTTTCAGAAATTTTATTGAATACAGCTGAAAAAAATGAACCATCTATACTAGCAAGATATTTAATAGAATTATCACAAAATTACAATAATTTTTATAATGAAAATAAATTGCTTGTAGATGATGAGAAATTAAAAAACGCCAGAATAGCTTTAAATAATAGTGTTGGTAGTGTTTTAAAAACTGGTGCTGGTCTGTTAGGAATTAAAATGCCTAATAAAATGTAAAGAAAGAATGGTGAGTTAATTGAAAAAGAAAACGATAATTATAATTTCTGTTGTAATCGGAATAATTTTACTAGTTGCATTAATTGTTGCTGGAATATTTTTACTTCCTAAATTTTTTAACAAAAATGAAAAGAAAAAAGATTTAGAATGGGGAGAAGTTTATCTAGAAGTTTTAAATGATGAAAATAAACTTGAAGATATGGATGAACAAAAAATACAACTTTGTGACTTAGATAAAGATAGTATTCCTGAAATGATAATTTATGGAATTAAAAATGCTAAAGAATTTATCGCAAATATTTATAAAATAAATGACAAAAATGAAGTAGATACTGTTAAGGTATCACTTGATAAAGATTTTGAATTGAAACTATTATATAGTGCTGAAGTAGATGACTATGTATGGTGTGCAGTTAGTAAAGACTCTGATTCTAAAGAGGTATATGATTTAAATATTTCAAATGAAACATATAAACCAGAGCTAATTCAAGATGAAAATTTTGAAGAAGATTATTTTGAAATTGAAGATAATTATAGTGGCATAGTAGATTTTGATAAAAATGATTCAAAAGATAAAAAAGAAGAAGTATTAAAAAAAGCACAAGACGAATATGTAAGTACAGACGATATGTTAACAGATGAAGTAAAAGAAATGGCAGATGGTTTAAGAACATTAAAGAATTTAAAAAGAAAAGATAACTCTAAGCCTATAGTTTATTCAGTTCGTGAATACGTTGATGAATATGGGGCTAAATATGAGTATCCAGCATTAAATATTGATTCAGCAGATGCTGATAAAATAAATGCAGAAATAGAAGAAAATTATGGATTTACAAAAGAAGATGAACCAAATCTTGAAGGAATGGAATTAGTTGATATTTCTTATTCATATAATATTAACAAGAAAAACCTATCACTAGTTGTAAAAGAAGGCGGAAATGAAAGTGTTTGGGCTTCAAGCTATGTAGTAAATCTTGAAAACGGTAGTAGATTAAAAACAGATGAACTATTAGAAAATGAAAACTTAAATAAATCAGACGTTATAGAAAATGTAAAAAAAGCATCAATAAATGATTTTAACACACAGATTGAAAAAGAAAAGAAATCATATGGCAATACAAGTTGGTCAGGAATGGGATATGATAAATCAGAGTCTGAATGGAAATCTGATCTAGAAAAAAATGTAGATGAATTACAAAACTTATACTTTAATGGTGATGGAGATTTATGCGTAATTATTGAATATAGACATTCAGGAGGACAATGGTCTTGTACAAAATCTCTAATTATTAATATTTCAAATGATTATTCAGTAGAAGAATTAAAATTAGATTATAAAATGCCAGTAAGTAATGAAAATACTACAACTCCAGAACCATCATCAGTAGCACCAACGCAAACAACAACTCCAAGTACAAATACACAGACTTCAAGTTCATCATCAAGCAAAAAATTAACAGATATTAAATTTGCAACAAATCCAACAACTACAGTTGGAGAAGGAACATATAAAAGAGGTACTGACGGAACTATTACAGTAACAAATTCTAAAAAAGGATCATTTGATTTTGAAATTAATTGTACTTATATGACAGCAGCTGGATATCCAAACATGGGAATGCTTCAAGGAACTGCTAAAGAAACTTCTGATAGTAACTTTGCATATGTAGAGAGAAAATCACAGGGAGGACAATACAATTATACAGTTATATTTCATATAGCTGATGGAGGAATTGTAATAGAAGATGAATCTGAAGATGGATATTCACCATATTGCGGACACAATGTAACATTCAGAGGTACTTTTGTTCAATAAATTAAAACACAAAAAAGACTTGCTTTTAGATTTTAAATTTGTTATTATTTAAAAGCAAGTAAAAATGCCGATGTGGCGGAATTGGCAGACGCACATGACTCAAAATCATGCGGGAAACCATGTGGGTTCGAGTCCCACCATCGGTACCAGAGAAAAAAGAATAGCATAGCTATTCTTTTTTAATGTGACATTGAAAGTGGGGCTCGAAAAGGAAGGAGCCAAGTTTCGAGCCGGACAGGGGCCGGCCGAAACGAAGGTAAAAACAATCCAGTGGATTGTTTTTCTGACACGGGGAGTCCCACCATCGGTACCAAAGAAAAAAGAATAGCATAGCTATTCTTTTTTAATGTGACATTGAAAGTGGGGCTCGAAAAGGAAGGTGCCAAGTTTCGAGCCGGACAGGGGCCGGCCGAAACGAAGGTAAAAACAATCCAGTGGACTATTTTTCTTAGTATTTATATAATAACATAAAAATATAAAATATCATTGACAATTACAAACAATTGTTTTATAATCATCAACATAAAAATATGTTACAATGGAGATGATATAAATGAAAGAAATAGATAAAAAAAATAAAACATTTGAAGATATTAAGCATATTGATGAAAATGGAGTTGAGTTTTGGTATGCTAGGGAATTACAAAAAGTATTA
>CANQPZ010000014.1 GCA_947625895.1 uncultured Clostridia bacterium
ACAACTAAAACTCTTTTATTTCCATCTCTATATGATTTTCTTGCCATATCTAATGCAGTTTCATATACAAGTTTTTGATCATCTATCATTACAAATTCTTCATTGCCTTTTAACATACTTGATAATGCATCTTGTAACGACTTAGATGGTCTTATTTTTCCATTTTCAATCATATATAATGTTTCTTTATCGTCACCATATTTTATATATTTATTTATAAAATCTCTTAACTTTTCTACGTCTCCTTTTATAAAGGCTGGTGCTTTTTCTAAATAGTATTTATAATTATCTGACAATAATGTTGGAGGAGTTACGGTTAAATAGTTATGAAGATATGCACAAGGATGTAAATCAATCTGTCTATCTTGCACTGTTTCATTATAGTCTTCTATTGTAGTAGCATATGACCATGCTTGGTATGATGGATGTGCAACTTCCCTTAGAGCATGTCCTGTAAATGCTCGTACAATTCCATCTTTTCCATTTACTATATCTGCCTCTGTCCATTGTTTTAATTCAACTATAATAGCTGTATTTTTTAATTGTCCATCTTTACCTGTAATTATAAAATCTACTCTTTTAGATGTATTGGGTATTTTAAATTCAATAGCTATTCCAACATTATTTGGTATATTGTTGTCTATTAAAACTTTCATCATATATTGCATAGAATTATTCCATGCTTTTCTCTCATTTTGAGATGTATGATATCCCATTTTCTCATAAAATTTTCTATCAATATTTTCTTCAATTTTATCTTGGACAACATCTTCAACAAATAGTTCCTTTGTTGCTTCATATACTATCATAATAATTGCCCCCATTAATTATTATCTCTTTTTATATAACCTCCTAAAATATACATTTTAGGAAAATCTTTCTCTTTTTTTCCGTATAAATCTTTTCTCATTTCAATTATTAATTCTTGAAATAATTGTTCAAATTTTTCTTCATAGTTATCTACATTTTTATATTTTATATGCTTTATTCTATTATCTTGAAATTGGTATAATTTTTTTAATACGTTTACATTTGCAATAAGAATAAGTCGATTAAATGCTTTATTCTCTTTTAATGTAGATTCTCTATCATTGTAATTTACATTATCACTTATACAATCAATATATTCAAAATAACTTTTTTCTTTTAATTTTCTTTCTGCATATTTTAATTCGTTTTTCTTAGAGAAGTAATTTGTTAAGCATACAGTTATTACAGTTGTTACTGTACCTATTATAGCTATAATTATTTCCATATTATTCTTCCTATAATTTATTATATTTTGTACTTATTCCTTTTGCTTTTTCTACTGGATATTTTTTCTTTGTTTTATCTAATTTCTTTAATATTATTTCTTCAGGATTTACATTTAACTTCATTGCCATCTGAATACAATATGTAAAAACATCTGCTAATTCTTCACAAACTTCTTCTTTATTATAATTTTCACTATTCCATTGGAAGCATTCCAATAGTTCTCCAGATTCTATTGCTATTGATTTTGCAAGGTTTTCTGGTGAATGAAATTGATCCCAGTCTCTTTCTTCATTAAATTGTTTTATTTCTTTCATTAATTCTTCCATATAATTTCACCTTTATAAATATTTTTCTGTTACACTTTATATCATAAATTCCATAATTAAACAATAAGAATTTGTCAAATTTTGTCAATTTTGGACATGCCTGAAAATAACAAAAGAGCCATAAAATTTATGACTCTTTTCTATATTTAAAATCTACTTTTTTAGCGAATCTTTCTCTCTTTAACTCACATTATTTTTATCTATTATTTGCAATTTGAAGCCCTACTCTTCCTCTTCTTTCTCATCCTCATGTTCTTCTCTCTTATGCTTGCAAGCCTTTATCTTCAAAATTGCATTATCTTGGCACTGCATTATTTTGTAAGTAACATCTTTTGTTTCAATTATTGGCTTCTCATGTTTGCCAGGAATTCTGTTTAAAATTGTTAGTAAGTATCCAGAAATCGTATCATAATCCCCATCTGGAATTGAAACATCTAGTAGTTTTTCCACTTCATACACAGGGTAGTCCCCTTCGATGACATATACATCGTCAGAAACTTTTTCAAATTTGTCATCTATAACATCATACTCGTCGTAGATTTCACCAACAAGCTCTTCAACAATGTCTTCCATTGTTATTATTCCTGCTGTTCCACCATGTTCGTCCACAACAATTGCAATTTGCTTTTTACTTTTTCTCAATTCTTCAAAAACGTCATCAATGTGAACTGATTCTGGAACATAGTATGCTTCTTTCATAATTGTTTGTAATTTTAGTCTTTTATTTTTTAGGCTTGTTATCAAGTCTTTAACATAAACTATACCTTTAATGTTATCAATGTTTTCTTCGTAAACTGGTATTCTGCTAAATCTTGTATCTTCTCTTATTTCTTCAATCGCGTCTGATATTGATAAATTTATGTCTAATGCAAATATCTCTTTTCTTGGGATCATTACTTCTGAAGCAATTTTGTCGTTGAATTCAAAAACATTGTCTATCATTTCTTTTTCATCTTTATCTATTGAGCCTTTTTCTTCTCCAACATCTACCATCATTCTTATTTCTTCTTCAGTAACTGTTTCTTCTTCAACTTCTTTAATTCCAAATAATCTTGAAACTATTTCTGTTGAAATTGTTAATAATTTAACTAATGGTGCTGTTATTATAGAAATAAATCTTAATATTCCAACTGATGCGAATGCTAATTTTTCTGAGTATTTCATTGCAATTCTTTTTGGAACTAGTTCTCCAAATATTAACGTAAAGTATGATAAAATCAATGTAATAATTATAATTGCTATGTTATGCCACACTTCAAATGAGAAAAATGTAAATGTGCTTGCAAGTACTGGTGTTAGATCATCTGCAAAGGCATTTGAAGCAAATGCACTTGATAAAAATCCTGCAAGTGTTACTCCAATTTGTATTGTAGATAAAAATTTACTTGGATTTTTCAACATCTTCTTGATGCTTTTGGCTTTTTTATTTCCTTCTTTTGCTTGTTTATCTATTTTTAAATCGTTTAATGAAATAAATGCTATCTCTGTTGCAGAGAAAAATGCATTTAAAAGAATTAAAATTATTAAAACTATTAATTGAACCAATGTTTTCACAACTCCCAATCTTTTTTCTTAATATATCATTTATATATGTTTTGTGCAAATTCTAATTTACTAGTTATCAAACGTTTCTTTATACAATATTTCAACTAAATTTACTATGTCTCTATCGTAAATTCTCTTAGATTCTTCAAAATATAAGATTTCTGTTTTCAATTTTGGCAATAGTTTTATTATTTCATCTAGGTTTTGTTTATTTCTTATACAATTTAACCATCTTTTTTGCCCAATCCATGATAATTTATCTGCATCTTTTATCAACAATCCTTCTACAGTTTTAGGATTCATATTCCACTTATGATTTTCTATTGCTTTGTAGCATTTATCAATGAATTCACTTTTATATTGGCTTTTTTCTAATTCCTCTTTTAACATTTCTGCTGATACTTTTTCGTGCATTCCTATTGTTTTAGTTCTACCAACATCATGCCAATATGCGCTTATAATACAGACTTCTTTATCTATATCTAATTCTATTTTTTCTAATAGCTCTTTTGTGTAGTTTACTACGTCTTCCATATGATTAATGTCGTGTTCTTTGTCGTCTATAGAATTCATATAATTTTTTGCAATTTCTATTATTCTCTTATGTTTATTTTCTATTTCGTCGAATGTCATTATTATTCTTTCCTCTAATTTTCAAATTATTATATCCTCGTTGTCATCTATTCTTCATTTTCATAACTTCTATTTTTCAATGTATTTTTTAAGTTCTTTTATTTTGTTTTTTGCATCTTCTATCCCCAAGTTATACATCTCTTGTAGTTTTTCTGGGTCTCTTTCTATTCTTTTTATTTTTATTGTTTTAGTTGGTCTAATTACAAATATTGATTTTTCTTTTTCTAATTCTATAACTTTTTCAACTGAATTATTATAGTTTATATATCTATTATTAATTGTTTTGGCTAGGTTTGGATATTTTTTATAAAATATTTTAGCAATCATTTTATTTGGTTTCTTTTTTCTATACTCAATTGGTCTTGTAAGAACTACAATTATTTTATCAAAGCCTAGTTCTTTACATTTTTCAACAGGAATGCTGTCTGAAATTCCTCCATCTAAATATTTCTTATTCTCATATTCAACAATTTTTGAAACGTATGGCATTGCTGATGTTGCTCTTAGAAGTTCCATTTGTTTAAAGACATCTTTTACTTTAATATATTCCGCTTCTCCTGTCTCAACATTCGTAACTGTTGCAAAGAA
Source organism: uncultured Clostridia bacterium (assembly GCA_947625895.1). Lineage (GTDB taxonomy): Bacteria > Bacillota > Clostridia > TANB77 > CAG-508 > UMGS1994. Next base: position 4,350 of record CANQPZ010000014.1, read on the forward strand.
ATCTGTATTTGATTTTTCAAATGTTTCTTCATCAAATTTATCTAATTTAGTTGGTACTTCATAAAATGCAAAGTCACTATTTATTATATTTCCTGTTTTTATTAATGATTTCATTCCCATATATCTTTTATCTTTTGCATATTTCTTGTTATATCTAATTACTCTTCCTCTTTGTTTTGATAATAAATTTACCCCAAACAAAACTCCGGCAGAAACTCCAATTATGCCATCTACTTTTATGTTTTCATCAATGAAAACGTCTAAAACTCCTGCTGTATACATTCCTCTCATTGCTCCGCCTTCTAATACTAAACCAACTTTCATTTTATTTTCCCTTCTAGTTTAATTGCCCTAATTTTTTGTAAATAATATCATAAACATATACCTTTTTCAATTTTCTATTGACAAATGGCAAATCATCCTTTATAATCTATACTTGTCAGGGGAACATGCAGGTGTAGTTCAATGGTAGAATTCCAGCCTTCCAAGCTGGCTATGCGGGTTCGATTCCCGCTACCTGCTCCATCAATATAGATGTTCATACAAAAAAAGTCCAATCAATCGATTGGCTTTTTTTGTACACTAAAATCTTTTTTTGAAATAGGAGAATTTATATTTATGAAACCTGTAAGAAAAGCTGTTAGAACTTTTTTAATAAGCAATAATAAGGTTGTGGCAATACAATATACTTCAAGTAATAATAAGGATTTTTATGATATTCCTGGTGGAAAAATTGAAGAAGGCGAATCTTCTGTTGATGCTGCTATAAGAGAATTTAAAGAAGAAACAACAATGGATATTTTAAATCCAAAATATGCTGGAAATTTAATTATTGAGTATCCAGAGAGAATTTTTGATATTGATATTTATCTTGCAAATGAGTATTCAGGAAAGCCATCAGAAGTAAAAGATAATGTAGCAATTTGGATAGATATTGATGATCTTTTGAAAAAGGAAAAGATTTTTTCAATTGTACATCTATTAGATGAAGATCATCGTTCTAATTTATTAAATTTATCAAATTTGAAATGTCATTTTATCGTAGACGAGAATCATAAGAAGATAAATTAAACTTTTAGATCTGAATATTTAAAGTATTTTTCTTTTATTGACACTTTTTTGTCTATATATTATTATTGATATATAAATATTTTAGGAGAATTATATTTGTATGGTTTATATACTTGGTTTTTTTTGTTTTTTATTATTAATTGGTTTAGCTTTTCTTATTTATATACTAATACTTAAATTAATAAATAAATTATTTTTGAAAGATAGAAAAATTGATTTTAAAGAATTTTTTATAGGCTGGTGTATTGTTTTTATAATCAATTTATTCGCTGTTGTAACAGATAAACCTTTTGCAATAGGTTTGAAAGTTAGTCCGTATTCTGATGGTGGTGAGACTTCCAGATATTATTCTCTAGGCTATATTGTAACTGTTGTAGATCCTTATATTGACAGTTCTAATATGCCTACTTCAGTATATTTTTTCAATTTAGATTTAAAAAATAAATAAAAAAATAGCTTGCTAGATTTTAGCAAGCTATTTATATTTTTGGTTGCGGGGGATAGACTCGAACTATCGACCTTTGGGTTATGAGCCCAACGAGCTGCCAACTGCTCCACCCCGCGATGTTAACGTTATTATTATATAAAGTTTTTGCGTATTTGTCAACATTTTTTATGTATTTAGTGCATTTTTATTTCTTTTTCTTTTATATTTTATTCAAATTTTTTTGTTATATTCATTCTTTTTAAAATTTAGATAAATGCATCTCATTTATTATTATTCTAAATGAGATGCATTTTTATTTGTCTTATTTTACTTTTATATTGTTTTTTATGTTATTAAATTTTGCTTCTCCAATTCCTGGCACATTCATTAGGTCTTCTATTTTTGAAAATTTTCCATTTTGATTTCTATATTCTACTATATTTTTTGAAAGTGTTTCTCCTATACCATTAAGGCTTTGAAGTTCTTCTGGATCTGCTTTATTTATATTTACAATTTCATCTGTTTCTTCTGTGTTTTCTTCTATTCCTTCTGTTCCATCATCAATTATTTCTGTTTCTTCTGGCTCGTTTAAGTTTGGAATGTATATCTTTTGTCCATCTTCTAGTTCATATGCAAGATTTACTTTTTTAATATTTGCTGCATCTGTTAATCCTCCTGCTTTATCTATTGCATCTGATATTCTACTTCCATAATCTAGTTCAATTACTCCTTCTTGTGCTACTTCACCAGTAATATATACTACTATTTTTCCATCGTCTTCTTCTAGATTTTCTTCTGTTTCTTCTGAAATAATATTTAGCGTTGGCGTATCTTCTGTATTTTTATTTTGATAATTTAAATCTAATATTTTTACAATTATTAAAATTGCAACTATTGCTGCTATGCCAATTATTATATATTTTTTCTTTTCTATTTTATCAAACATTTTTATACTCCTTTCCAAAAATTCTATTGTTTTTTGTCGAAAAATAAGGTATATTAATTTTATATTTATTATGAGGAGAGACAAATGAAAAAGCTTAAGAAGTTCTTTGTAGTGCTTATTATAATTATGCTTTGTAATTTCTTCTCTGTTTCGTTTTGTTCAACTTTATCTGAAAATACAGAAGTTTTGAATTCTGAAATTACTTCTGAGGCTGTCTTAATTATGGAGTCTACTACAGGTAAAGTAGTTTATGAAAGAAATGGTTATCAGCAAAGATACCCAGCTTCAACAACTAAGATTTTAACTGGTATTTTAGCTATTGAAAATTGTAATTTGTCAGAGACAGCAACAGCTAGTGAGTTTGCAATTCGTTCAATTCCAAGTGGTTATTCAACTGCTAATATTCAGATTGGCGAAACTTTAACTGTTAAAGATTTACTTAATGCTTTGCTTCTTCAATCTGCAAATGAGGCAGCTGTTGTTTTGGCTGAACATATTTCTGGTTCTCAAGAAGCTTTTGCTGATTTGATGAATAAAAAAGCTAAAGAAATCGGTTGTGAACATACTCATTTTATTAACCCTAATGGCGTTCATAGTGAAGATCATTATACAACTGCTTATGATTTAGCTTTGATTGCAAGATATTGCATGCAAAACGAAACTTTTAGAGAAATAGTAAAGCAACCTTCTTTCACTTTACCTGCAACAGATGCATATCCAAGTGAATCAAGAACTTATACAAACACAAATAATTTAGTTGTTTATGATAATAGAGATAGAATAGATAATTATTATTATGAGTATGCTACTGGTATTAAAACTGGATACACTACTCCTGCTAAAAATTGTTTAGTTTCATCTGCAGTCAAAGATGGTATTGAATATTTTTGTGTTGTTCTTGGAGCTTCTATTTATTATACAAATCAAGGTTCTGTAAGTGGAAGGTATGTAGATACAATTAATTTGTTTAATTATGCTTTTGATAATTATTCTTTTAGAGATATAATGTCTGCTAATACAAAAGTTAGAACAATTCAAATTGATAATGCTACAAAAGATACAAAAAATTTAGATTTATTAATATCAGATGATCTTTCAGTTTATGTAAGTGTTGATAATAAAGATACTAATTTAGAATCAAATATAACTTTAAATGATAATCTCCAAGCACCTATCTCAAAGGGAGATGTTGTTGGAAAAATCACTTATGATGTTGAAGGACTTAGATATACAACTGATTTGATTGCAGGAAACGATGTTGAGGAATTTAAAATTAATTATGTATTAGTTATTGGCATTCCGGCAGGAATAATAATTATTTTATTTGCTTTAAATGTCATAAGAATTAAGAAAAGAAGAAGGAGAAAATTAAGAAAATATTCTAAAAAATAAATAAAAAAAGGAGCTTATATAGCCCCTTTTTTATTTGTTTATTTAATTAAATCTCTTCCGATTATTATTGTGAAGTCATATGATCCTTCATCTTTTCCTGTTGTTGCTTCTCCGCATCCTAATGTTTGAATTAATTCATCTACAACTGATTGTTTTTTTTCTGTTCTGTTAATTACTTTTGTTGTCTTTACTACTGTTGTCGTTCCTTTTTCTGTTATGTTGTAGCCTTTATCTTCAAGTGTCTTAATTGCTTCTTGGAATGCTTTTTTACTACCTGTACCATTCAATACTTTTATATTTAAGTTTTCTGGTTCTATTGGTGCAACCTCTGTTGCTCCTGAATCATATAAATCTTGTTTTGATGTGAACAATTTTTCAACTATTTCTTTTGATTCTGTTTTATTTGGTTTAAAGAACCAGGCATTATAAGGTCCAAATCTATCAGATGCTCCTGGTAAGTTTGCTGATTCTATTGCTGATACGTCAAAATCTATTGCTGCTGGTGTATATTTCATTACATAATTAATATCTACGTTTGTTTCTATGTTATTATAAGCAATTTGGATTAGATCATTTATTTTAGTTATGTTTGATAATTTTATTGTTTGTTTTAATGTCTCTTTTATGAACTCTCTTTGTGTTCTCATTCTTCCCAAATCGTTATCACCATATTCAGTAGAATATGTTGTCCAGTCATTATTATGTCTGAATCTAAGTACTCCTTCTGCTTGAAGTCCATTAAGTCTTTGCAAACCTTTTGATAAGTGAATATGTAAATTTTGCTTACCATCATCATAGTTCATATCTATAGGAACATCAAATTCAACGCCTCCAATTTCATCTACTAATTGTATTAAACCTTCGTTTTTAACTAATATATAATTGCTTATTGAAAGTCCTGTTATATCATTTACTTTTTTAAGTAGTCCTTCTATTCCGTGATCTGTATAAACAGCATTTATTTTGTCATACCCACCTGCTGTAGATTCACTTTTTCCAACGAAAGTATCTCTTGGTATTGAAAGCATAGATGCTTGCTGTGTTCTAGGATAATATGCTGCTACTATGATTGTGTCAGTAAGTTCTAGTCCTTCATCTGTACTTATTCCTACTAATAGGCAATATATAGGTTCTAGGTTTAAGATATCTTGTTCTGTTTGTCCGGTGATTGTCATTGCAAAATCACGAACTCCTCTTTTTGCCATCTTGTTTAGTTCCCAATCATTTAATTTACCTATTCTAATTATATATCCTTCAATTACGATTACCAAAATTAAGAAAATGGAAAAAAATACTGCAAATACTGTTTTTAAAATTTTCCCTGCAGATGCACCTTTTTTGTTTTTCTTTTTTGAATTTTTTGTGTTCTTTGCATTTTTTGTATTTTTTGAATTTTTATTATTTTTGGTATTCTTGTTTTGACTATTACTTTTATTGTTGCTTCTGCTTGGTTTCTTTATTTCTATATATTCTTCTTCGTTGTCTATTTCTTCTTTTATAATCTTTTTTTCTTTTTTCTTTTCTTCAATTTTTTCTCTTTTTTTATCTTGTTTTGCTTCTTTTTTTTCTTGCTTTTCCTTCTGCTTTTGGATTTTTTCTTCCATTTCTTCTCTTTCGCGTATTTCTCTTCTACTCACTTTTCGACTCCTACTACTAATTTCTTATGTATTATAACAGAACATAGTTGTTTTTTCAATTATTTTATTATTGTATTTGTTATAAAATTATTTTCATATAATGTTCTTCCTAATGTTGATTTTTCAATATTTTCTTGAATCTTTCCATCTCCGCATATTGGATTTAACATATATGCTAATGTCAATATTAGGTTTATTATTAAAAATCCTTCAATTACTCCATAAACTAATCCACCTGATTTATTAAATTGTTTTATTATTGGTAAATTTCCAATGAAATCTGCAAATATATTTAATATAAGTAGTACAATTCTTAAAACTATCAATAATCCTATAAATGAAATTCCTTCAACTATTGTTAGTGTAAGACTATCTGCCACATATCTTGCTGTGTCTTCTACTGAGTTTTGTATTGCATCATTTACATATTTTTCAGCTACAGATAATATTCCATTGTTTTTGTCTTCATCTGTCATATTATTAAAATCGATGTCTGAAATTTTTGAATAAATTGTATCACTTATTGATTCATCTATTTGTGTTCTATTAATTATTTGTTGCGCAACTGGTCTATATAAAACTAGTGCTATCAAAATAGACATGATTACTGATAGAAAACTTATTGCAACTTTAATTAATCCTTTTCTATATCCTATATAAACAAATAGCAGCATTATTAATACTACTGCTATATCAATTACTATCCCCATATATATCCTTTCTTTTTATAGATCAACAATATTTATTCTGTCTTTATATATTATTGCCGCTATTTTGTCTGAAATAATTATATTATTAATTTCATCTGTACTTATATATCTTTTTACTAGTCTTCCATTATTATTTATAAACTCTACTTTTTTGCCTAAGTTTAGTGCTATTATTTGATCGTGTGCTACTACTGATTGTAAGTTTCCTTCAATAATATATGATTTTTCTCTTCCTTCTGCATTAGATATTTTTAGTCTATAGTCTGATTTAAACACACTTGATTTCTCTTTATCTATTCTTAAGAAATTGTTTTTTAATCTAATATCTGCATATGCTGTTAATTCAGTGATATCATATATTTTTTTACTACTTGATTCATCCATTTGTACAACACATGTGTCAAAACTACAAAGTAAATTGTTTTTAGATTGGAATTTTATACCTGTAAGTACTTCGTTTGTTTGTGCTTCATATGTATTTACTGTTGCATTTTCTGAATCTGTTCTTGCTAATTCTGTTGAAATTATTTCTACCTTATTTGTTGGTGCTATTCCGGAATTATCTATTTCTGCTATTGCTAAGTATTTATTGTTTTCTGAAATATCTATTGCCATAACATATGTTGATAAGTATTTTGTAAATAGTAGTTCTCCTTTTGGATTATATAGCATTACCATTGATTCGTAAGTTGTTCCTGCTGCTGATATTGCTACATATCCATTTTTATTTACACTTATTTTTGAAACTGTTCCTTCTATGTCTTTTTGCCAAACTAGGTTGTTTGATTTTACAAGGCATGCTTTCTGTGAGCTTAAGTCTCCTAATGCTAAATAACTATTTTTAGATGCTGCAATTGGCTTTGAAAGAGTAATTTCTATGTTGGAAATTTCTTTTGCAGCTGAGTTATAAAAGCTTAAATTTCCTTCTGTGTATATTGCCAATTTTCTATCAAATGCGTACACTAATGATAAATTTTCAGTGTCTATTGTTATGCTATTTGTATTTTCTTCAAGTACTTCTTTTCTTAAAACATATCTATCTACTGTTGTTCTGAATTCATTATTTGCCATGTATAAAGCTACAATTACTAATATAGCAATTGCTAAAAGTGTTATTACAGTTACTTTGGTCATTTTTTTATTCTTTTTATTCTCTTTATACTTTTCTAAAGAATATTTTTTCATTTGATTTCTCCCTTTTATAATAATATTTATACCAATTAATATGTTTTTTTTCAACTATTTAGTCACATTTTGTTACAATAAGGTGGAGTATATTTTTTATTATAATTTTTTGTTATTTAATGCATAAAAAAACATAGTTAGAAAATCTAACTATGCTTTCTTTTAAAGATTATTTAATTTGTTTTTTACTTCTTTTAGATCATTCCAAAAATAAATTTTTTTAGTTTCATCTCTTAACAATGCTGCTGGATGGAATGTTGGGAAGTACATTATATCCTTTTTTTCTATCCATTTTCCTCTTGCACTAGTTATTGAATATTCATTTCCTAATATGGTTTTTAGTGCCACGTTTCCAAGTAGAACAATTATCTTAGGTTTAATAAGCATTACTTGCTCTCTAAGATAATCTAAACATGCTTCTACTTCATCTTTTTCTGGATTTCTATTCATAGGTGGTCTGCACTTTACAATGTTTGTTATATATACATCTTCTCTTTTTATTCCTAATCCTTTAAATGCTTGGTTCATGAGCTTTCCTGCTTTACCTACAAATGGTTTTCCTTGAGCATCTTCGTCAGCTCCTGGTCCTTCACCTATAAACATTATTTTAGCATCTCTTTTTCCATCATCTAATACTATATGATTTCTGTTATTACATAGTTTACATTTCTTACAATCTTTTATTTGTTCTTCTAATTGTTCAAATGTATCTACCATTTAACTCTCCTTTATAAACTTATAATTGCTGTTGCTACTCGAAAATTTTTTCCTTCTGCTCTAAAAGAATGAACTTCTTCTTTATTACAAAAGCTGCAAATTTCACAATCATATATATTTTTTTCTTTTATTCCTTTTTTCTTTAGTAGTTCATTGTTTATTCCTACTGTGTCTATATAAAATTTACCTTGTTTTTCTCCTTTTCCAACGAAATTATCGATATTTGATAGGAAAGAAAACTTTTGAGTAAACATATTTTTTACATCTTCATCTACTTCAAAACAGCATTTTCTAATTGATGGACAAATACATATTATAATATCTTCTGAGTTACTTTGATATTCACTTATCATTTTATCTACTGCATTTTCAATTATTCTTTTATATGATCCTCTCCATCCTGAATGTACATTTCCAATTACTTTTTTTATTGGATCATATAGTAAATACAAAATGCAGTCTGCATTTGTTGTTGCTAATATTATATCTTTTTTATTTGTTATCAAACCATCTATATCTTCTAGTTCTTCATGTTCATATACTTTGTCTATACATTTAACATTTTCTGTATGATGTAGCTTTGGTAAAACAACGTTTTCTCCATTTAGTTCTATTGCTGAACAAACTCTTTTGTATCCTTCTTTATTAATTGTTCCTGCGTATCCTGTTGTTTTTACAATTAAATTATCACTCTTTAGTGTATATGCGTGTTTTATATTTAAGTCTAATAATGGTTTAAATTGTATATAGTTAATACCATTCTTTTCTTTTTTTACGATGTTTTTATTTATGTTCATATATTCTCCTTGTTTTGTATTTTATCATACATTTAGCATTAATTCTATTATATTTTACATATATCTTTTTCAAAATATGTATCAAAATTTAATTTGTAAAAAGCGGCTCTTTGTTTATTTTTTCCACAAAAAAAGAAAACTTAAAAAGTTCTCTTTTTTATTTTAATATATCTTTTATAAAAATAATCTCACCTTCACGCGTGTTTAATCTAATATTTGGAAATGTTTTTAGCATATGTTCATTTGAAAATAGTTGTTGTGTCAATGAAGGTTCATTCAGTGGTTCTTCATTATAATAAACTCTTCTTGCTCTTTCTTGATAAATGCTAATTGCTGTAAATGTTATTAATGCATCTATAAATAAAACTATGAATAATATCAAGGCTATTATATTTTTCTTTGGTATTTTATTTATCAGCTTGTCTACATTTGGTTTTACTAAATATATCATTCCTAATGATAGAAATCCCCAGAAAATGCTATATAACAAGCATATTCTACCATTTATATTGAATGGTAGATAATAATAATCCCAAAATCTTAAGCCATAAACTGCTTCTAGTCCATAGCTTAGAATATATTCTACTATTCCTCCTGCAATTACCCCATAAATAAATACTTTAGTTTTTGATTCTTTGAACCTATCTAGTGCTGCTATTATAAAAACTGCGCCAACTCCATATACTGGACAAAATGGTCCATATAAGAAACCTTTTCTACTTTCTACAATCTTCATTGTTGCATAGCAGAAAAGAGTTTCAACAATCATTCCCAAAATGCTAAAAATAGTAAAATACCATATTAAGTTTGAAAGATAATCTTGTGTCTTTTTTTTCATCTTTTCTCCCTAATTCAGAAGGTATTTTACTATATTACTTGTCTTTTTTCAATATTGTCTCAATTATTTATTTTTGTTTTTCTTGACTGGTTCTAAATAATTAAAAAACCACTTTTTTTCTATTCATTCATCGCTCTCTTCCATTACAGTTAAGTTTTCAATAGAAAATTTTAGACATTGATTTATAAAATCATTTACTGATGGTAAATTGTTTTCTGCAACAATATTTCTAATTTTCTCTAATAAGTCAGCTTCTATTCTGCATGTAAATTGTTCATATTCTTTCTTTTTCTTTACCTTAATTACAAAATCTGGCATTTTCTTCACCTCGGTATTATTTTATTATATGATACGATTTAAAGATATACTCACTCATATAGTCTTTTGTGAGTATATTTATGACTATATGCTTTATTTCTTAGATGCCAGATATTATTTCAAATAAAAAAGGAATTATATTTCTATAATTCCTTTTTTTTATTAAACATAATTTTGTGGATTCAATGTATTTCCATTATATCTTATCTCAAAGTGAACGTGAGGTCCAGTTGAGTTACCTGTAGTACCAACTGCTGCTATATTCTCACCTTTTGAAACGCTTTGCCCAACAGATACATATAATGCACTACAGTGAGCATAATAAGTTTTATAACCATTTCCGTGGTCAATTATTACTAACTTACCGTAACTTCCTTTTGTTCCAGAATAAATTACAGTACCAGCTGCAGAAGCATATATTGGTGTTCCTGTTGCTGTTGCAAAGTCTGTACCTGTATGGAATCCGGAAGATCTTTGACCGTATTTAGATGTAATTATTGCATTTGTAACGGGTCTCATAAACATCCCACTTGAAGTGGCTGGTGCTGATGCACCTTTTTTGCTTGATGCTTGAGCAGCTTTTTGTTTCTCTTCTTGTTGTTTTCTTCTGTTTTCTGCCGCTCTGGATTCTGCCTGTTTTCTTTCATATTCTTGTACTTGGAATTGAACATCTTTGTTTATATTTAATTTTGCAACTTCCATTGTTGTTTGATTATTATCAATTTCTTTTTTATTTTTTTCTTCTTCTTCTATTTCTAGGTTAACATTAATTTCTGAGTTTACTCCAGATTTAATATCGCTGACAACTTGTTCAGCTTCTTCCCTAGAATTTACTATAGCTTTTTCTGTACCATCAAGTTTAATTGCATAAACTTTACAGATTACTTCAGCTTGTTCTTTGACTGTGGCTAAGACAACATCTTCTTTTGTCTCAGATTCTTTAACGTCACTTACTAATTCAAGCTCATATTTTGGCATTTCTTCAATTGTTATTGAAGTAACATTTCCCTCTAAATTGTTTGCAAATGCTTCTATCTTTTCTTGCATTTTCTCTTTGCTTTCAACGTATCCAATTACTTCACCATTTAACGTAACTTTATATAATGGTTTATATTTAATGTAAATGAATCCAGCTATTATTAAAAGACCTATACTAATAATGCAGTAGAATTTTGCAAGTCTTTTTAGATAATATTTTATACACTTACTAATAAACATTCACTCCTTTTTTTACTGTTTTTTTTCGTCACGCACTTCTAATTATACCATCCGTAGTTATTTTTGGCAATTTATATATTCTATTGTTTCCCTTTCTTTACGTTTTTATACAAATTTCGCGATACTCATTTAGTTGTTTTCTCTCTATCTTTCACTTTTTCTCTTGTTTTCTTTCATTTTCTCTTGTTTTTGGCTCTTGACTTTTGGTTTTTTTCATGATCTTTAGGCATTTTTTGACAATTTTCGACATTTATAAATTCTATGATTTAGGACAAAAAAAGAAACTTTATTTAAGTTTTTAAATTTTTAATTGTTTAAAACTTAAATAAAGCTTCTTGATTTTGTTTTAATCTTTCTTATTTTTTTCTTCTATTTACTATATATGTGCTTCCCATTATTGATTTTGCTTGATGTTTAACTTGTGCTCCGACTTCACCTATTTCAAGAGTATTTTTGAATCTTCCTGCTTCAATTTCAACAACTCCTATTGAAATTGATGTTAATGGAAATTGCTCTATTATTCCTCTTCTGTTTGCAACTTCGATATATCCTTTGTTTATATCACTTTCGTTGTAGTATTCTAGAACTCCTATATCGAACTCGGAAATAATGTTTTTACATATTTTTTCATAGTCTATTTTAGGTGTAATTGCAACGAAATCATCGCCTCCAATATGTCCTACGAAACTATTTTCCATTCCAAAATTGTGAACATTTTTAACGATTGTTCTTGCTGTAAATTTAATTATTTCATCTCCGTTTGCAAATCCGTATATATCATTATATGCTTTAAAATTGTCCAAATCGAAATAAAATATAGCAAATTTTTCTTTGTTTAATAATCTCTTTTTCATTTCTGTTTGAATCTGTACATTTCCAGGCAAACCTGTTAATGGACTAATTCTTCTGTTTGTTTGCAACAATCTTAAGATGTTTTTTATTGTAAAATATAAATATTCTTGATCTATAGGTTTTATAATAAAGTATTCTATTGATTGTCTTAATATTTCGATTCTGTGCTCTTTATTCCAGTCTGAAGAAATGATAATTATAGGTGTAATGCTGTTATCTTCGTTTTCTCTAATGAGTTTACAAAGTTCAATGATATCCATATCAATTGTATCTTCATCTATTATTATCATGTCTGGTATATTCTGCAAAGCGATATTTAATTCTTCTGTTTTTACAGATTTAAATTGATAATCTACTTCGTCTTTAAAAATTTGTTTCAAAACATTTTTGACACTTTGAGTATTATCAATTATATAAATATCTTGAATCATTTTTTTCTCCTTTGTTTATTCCTAATATATTTTATATATTATAAAAACTTTATTTTCAAGATTTTTTATAATTATTTAAGAAATTGGACAATCTTTCTGAATGCATTGTTGGGAATGCTTTTCTATATCTTTTTAGTTTACGATATAATCTTCTTTCTGTATTAACTTGTTTTTCATGTAATTCCTGTAATGAAAGAATTTTCCTTTTTGCTTTAACAAGATTTCTTAATCTTCCATATTTATTTATTTTATTAATTGTATGTATTCTTTCAATATTATGCTCTGTTTTAACTTTAATGCTTTCAATTTTCTCTCTAATTTCTTCTCCGATTTTTTCCAAATCTTTAAGTTTGATATTAATCTTAATTAATTTTACAACTGTTGAAATTGTATCTGTTAATATGTATGCTCCACCAACTCCAATAGCTATTACTAGATACTTTTGAGGAATTACTCTTATTATACTTTCTACACCTGGATGTATTAATCTCATAAAAACAACTCCTAAAATGCCCCAGTAAATAGAATTTTGAAGGCAAACTCTTCCTTGTATGTTGAATTTTTTCTTTGAGTAATCCCAATACTTTGTTTTAAATACTATTTCTAAAAATAATCCTACAACATACTCAAATACGGATAGTACAACTATTCCATATGAAAATAATACTAATATGTTATTTGATACATCTTTTAATGATAAATACATTATTAATGCACCAAATCCATATATTGGACAAAACGGTCCAGCCAAAAATCCGCTATTTACAATCTTCTTTTGTAAAACAGACTTATATGTGGATTCAATTATCCATCCAATAAAAGAATATATTATAAAAAGTGTTATTAATATAAATATTTCTTTCAGCATATATGTCCTCATTCTTTCTTATTAGCAAAAAAGACGGATAAATTCCGTCCTCTTCTGCTAATGTTTTTTATCTAGGATTATAACTACATTCTCCTGATCCTTCTCCGTAAACTTCTTCTTCTTCAGCATATGCTTTTACTATAACTTGGTTATTACCTTCAACGGTTGGAATTTCAATTACAACTTCTTTATGTTCTGATGGATTATCATATTCTTCTGTCTTTGTCTCTCCATTTAATGAGTATTCAATCTTTTTAATACCTTTAGAATATGTTGCTTTTGCATATATCTTACTGTAATCATCTTCTGCCCAGAATGATATTTTAGGAACTCCTACATATACAGTATATGGTTTGCTGTATATTGCTGAATTTTTAGATTTATCAACTGCGCAAATTTTAACAACTTCCTCTTCTTGAGTTTCATCTAATTCGATTTCGCATTTTATTGTTTTTCCATCACTCTCAACATTCTTAACTTCTTGTTCTGTACCATCATTTATTGAATATGTTAAATATCCTATTTCTGTTTCATCTTTTGCTGTAACAATTAATTTTTTACCTTGTAATTTAACATTTATTACTGGTGCAATTTTATCTACACCAACATCAGTCTGATAGTATTGTATATATTCTGCTGATGGTGCATTGCCAGCCATTCTTACGTTTACGTATAATGTTGAAGATCCTTTAGGAATTCCTATATTAGAAACGGTCATATTGTTTTGACCAGTGCCTTTTTCTGTAACCATATTTCCAAGTTTAACTACTTTTTGATTTTCTTCTGATATTTCTTCATCATCATTTGTTTCTTCTGTTTCTTCATCTGTATCTTTGCTATCAATTAATTGTTTTATTTCTTCTACAGTTGCTGTTCCTCTGTACCATTGATAAGAAATCTCTTCTATTGCTTGGTTCGCAGAAACATTAATTGTTATTATATCTTGGTCAGCATGCAATGTTATTGTTGGTTCACTATTTTGAAAAGCTTCTAACCCATTTTTTATTTTCATATTTCCTGTTAATGAATATGCGGCTTTACCTATAAAAGCTATTGAAATTATAATTAAAATCATTGCATAAACTTTAATAATTTTTTGAGTTTCTGCTGGATTTCTAGTTTGCATCTTGGCTTTTTTAGGTCCACTATGATCCATTATTTGATTCAATTAAATCACCTCATTTTATACTTTATAATTATAACATATAATTATTTTAAAAGAAAATACATTTTTTAGCATTTTAATCTAAAACTTCCAAACCTGCATATTTAGCCATTAATCTCTTGTGTCCAACCTTATCAAAATTAATATCTACTTTTAAATCATCACCTTCTGGTTCTACATAATTAATTTTACCTTCACCAAACTTTTTATGATATACTCTTTGACCTGCTCTGTATATGCTTGTGTCTACATTGTTTTCTGGTTTCTTCAAATTGTTTAAAAAGCTTTCTGCACTTCTAAATGCGAATTCTGTTTTTGGTTTTGAAATTTCTTTAACATTATTAACTTTGTATGAATTAATATCTTTAGAGCCATATTTCCATTCATATGAATAATCATCATAATAATTTTTAGTATCTTCTTGAAATGCTTCATCATATCCTTCTAATAATTCTTCTGGTATTTCTTTTACAAATCTAGAAACTTGATTGCAACTTGTTGAACCAAATATTGTTCTTTGTCTTGCACAACTAACAAATAGATTTTGTTTTGCTCTTGTTATTCCTACATAACAAAGTCTTCTTTCTTCTTCAAGTTCTTTTGGTTCACCAATCGATTTATATCCAGGGAATATTCCTTCTTCCATTCCTACTAAGAAAACACATGGAAATTCAAGCCCTTTTGCACTATGTAGGGTCATTAATGTAACAGAATCTTCTGTATCATCTGTTCCATCAATATCGCTAGAAAGTGTAATTCCCTCTAAAAATTCTTCTAAAGAATTTTCTGCAATTTCTTCTTCAAATTCTATTGCTACAGTTAAAAATTCTTCTAAGTTTTCTAATCTGCTTTCTGCTTCTGCTGTATCTTCTTGTTCTAATGCTTTTGTATAACCTGTTTTATTTAATGTTTCTTTTATTAAATCAGATATTTTTATATTATCTTTTTTAGCTCTTAATTCTTCTATTTGTGAGATAAATTCTCTTGAATTTAAAAATACTCTATTAAGTCCAAATTCATCTGCTCTTTTTATTACATCATACATTGATGTTTCTGAATCTATTGCTACTTGCTCAACATTATCTAAACTTGTTTTTCCAATTCCTCTTTTAGGTTCATTTATTATTCTTACTAAACTTAGATTATCTGATGGATTTTGTATTAATCTTAGATATGCAATAATGTCTTTTATTTCTTTTCTTTCATAGAATTTTAGACCACCTACAATTTTGTATGGCATGTCTTCTCTTCTTAAAATATCCTCTATACTACGTGATTGGCTATTCATTCTATATAAAACAGCAAAATCACTATATTTCATATATTCTTCTCTACGTAGTCTATTTATGTTTTCTACAATATAGTTTGCTTCATCATATTCGTCTGTTCCTCTATAGATATTAATCATGCAACCTTTTCCATTTTCTGTCCAAAGCTTTTTCTCATATTTTGTTTCATTATTCTTTATTAGTGCATTGGCTGCATCTAATATATTTTGTGTACATCTATAATTTTGTTCAAGTTTTATAATTTTTGTTCCTGGAAAATCTTTTTCAAAATTTAAAATATTGCTTATGTCAGCACCTCTAAAAGAATAAATACCTTGGTCATTATCTCCAACAACTGTTATGTTTCCATGTCTTGCTGCAAGTATTGAAATTAATGTAAATTGTGCTTTATTTGTATCTTGATATTCATCTACCAAAACATATTTAAATTTTTCAGAATAATAGTCTAGTACATCTGGATTTTCTGACAATATTTTTATTGTGTAATTAATAATATCGTCAAAATCTATTGCATTGTTTTCTTTTAATTTTTTCTGATATAAGCTATAAACTTGTGCAATTGTTTCTTTTCTCATTTCACCATTTGTTCTAAGTTTATACATGTCTGGTTCTAGCATTTCATTTTTTGCATTACTTATTTCTGATATAACTGCTCTATCATTAAACAATTTGTCATCAATGTTCAATTGTTTTAAGCATTGTTTTACAAGTGTACGTTGATCTGTTGTGTCAAAAATTATGAATGAAGATGTAAATCCCATTCTATCTATATATTTTCTTAATATTCTTACACAAATAGAGTGAAAAGTTCCTATCCACATATCTTTAGCAACTTCACCAACTAAATTTTCCACTCTTTCTTTCATTTCATTTGCAGCTTTGTTTGTAAATGTAATGGCTAAAATATTCCATGGTTTAACATTTTTTTCTTGCATTAAATATGCAATTTTATGAGTAAGTACTTTTGTTTTTCCGCTTCCAGCTCCTGCAATAACAAGGCATGGTCCTTCAGTTTCTAATACTGCTTCTTTTTGTTTGTCATTTAGTTCATCAATTATATTATTCATGTGTATCTCCCTGTTTTTACGAATTTATGTTTGCATTATATATATAAATTGTTCTTTTGTAAATAGAATATTTTTATTTATTTTGTATATGTTTTAAACCTTTTTATTTATATGGTTTGGGATTATTTTATTGTTCTTATTTTTAAATGAAATTTTAATACAAATTTTACATAATTGTTAACAAAACTGCATTAATGTGATTTTAGTCGGTTTTCCTTGATAAATAGGAGATTTTGTATAATTTTGCTCTTGACAACATTATTTTGTTTCTTTACAATGATTATATCTAAAAAAATGTTTGTAGGAGGGCTATTATGAGAGAAGTTAAAAAAATAGCTGTTCTTGTACTATCTATATTAGTTATATTGGCATCTGCTAAATTTACTTTAGCAGCTCAAATTCCGAGTTCACCATCTAACAATTCCGAAGGTAATAGTGCAAGTAATAGTGCAAATGAATCAGGAAATAATGCAGCATCAAATGATACTAACTCAGTAAACTCAATTGGAACACAAAATAATACAATTACAAATCGTGCACCTATAAATACAACAAATGCTACTGAAAATTTACCTTCAACAGGTGTTGAAGATACTTATTTAAATTTTGCTCTTATCATTCTTTTAGCTGTAATTCTTGGAATGTTCTCAATTATACAATATCGTAAAATTATAAAAAATGAAGAAGAATAATTTTTACAAAAATAAAGAAAGGGTTGTTTTTAACAACCCTTTTTTTTATTCTTCACCTTTTAGTTTTTCTGCTCTATCATATGCTGTGATTGCATCTATCATTTCATCTAGATTTCCATTTAAAAAGTCTTCCATTTGATAAATACTTAATCCAATTCTATGATCTGTTATACGTCCTTGTGGATAATTATATGTTCTAATTTTCTCACTTCTATCACCAGCACCTACTTGTGATTTTCTTTCATTTGCTAATTTTTCATCTTGCTTTTGTTTTTCAATTTCATATATTCTTGATTTTAATAATTTCATTGCATATTCTCTGTTTTGTACTTGAGAACGTTCTGTTTGACATTCTGCAACTATTCCTGTTGGCTCATGGATTAATCTAACTGCTGATGATGTTTTATTAACATGCTGTCCTCCAGCTCCTGATGCTCTAAACACTTCCATTCTAATATCTGCTGGATTTATTTCAACTTCAACATCTTCAACTACTGGTAAAACTGCAACAGTTGCTGTTGATGTATGAATTCTTCCACTACTTTCTGTGTCTGGAACTCTTTGAACTCTATGAACTCCACTTTCAAATTTCAATCTACTATATACGCCTTTTCCTGTAATCATGAAAGATATTTCTTTATATCCACCTAATTCAGTTTCATTTTCATTTAATACTTCTAATTTCCAGCCTTTTCTTTCTGCATACATTGAATACATTCTAAATAATGTTCCTGCAAATAATGCTGCTTCTTCACCTCCAGCGCCACCACGGATTTCACATATTATGTTTTTGTCATCATCTTTGTCCTTTGGGATTAAAAGAATTTTTAATTCTTCTTCTATCTGTGGTAATTTTTCTTTGCATTCTTCAATTTGAATTTCAGCAAGTTCTTTTAAGTCTTTATCTGCAAGCATTTCTTTTGCTTCTTCTAAAGCTTCATTTACTTTTTTGTATTCTCTATATTTTTCCACTATATCAACTAGATCGCTGTGCTCTTTCATTAAGTCTTTCCATTCGTTTTGTCTGGAAATAACTTCAGGATCACTTATCAATTTATTTAATTCTTCGTATCTTTTTTCTACTGCTTCTAATTTTTGAAACATAAAAACCTTCCTTTCTGAACGATCCTATTTATTATACATTGAATATTCCCATTTTTCAACTAATTTAGCTAATTTCAAAAATTCTCTTTGCATTTTCATTTGTCAACTTTGCAATTTCTTCTAAAGTCATATCTTTTATTTGTGCTATTTTTTGTGCTACATATTTGACATTTCTTGATGTATTTGTTTTTCCTCTATTAGGCTCTGGTGAAAGATATGGGCTATCTGTTTCTATTAGAATTTTGTCATTTGGAACTAATTTGATGCATTCGTCAGATTTTGCATTTTTGAAAGTTATTACACCACTAAAAGATATATAAAATTCTAGTTTTAATGCTTCTTTTATAAGTTCTTGATTTAATGGACAACAATGAAAAATTCCTTTTTTCTTTACAGGATTTTCTTTTATTATTTGAAGTGTATCCATTACAGCATCTCTTGTATGTATTACAATTGGTAAATTAAGTTTGTTTGCTATATCAATTTGTTTTTTAAATACTTCTTTTTGTAGCCCTTTGTTGTCTTTATTCCAGTAATAATCTAATCCAATTTCTCCAATTGCCACAACTTTTTCATTTTTAGCGATATCTTCAATTATTTTTAATTCTTTTTCCACATTTTCTGTTAAATCGTTTGGTGAAATTCCACAAGTTGCGAATATGTGGTGGAATTTTTGGGCTAATTCTATTGCATCTTTTGATGCCTCGACATTATATCCAGCACAAACTATATTAGTTATTTCGTCTTTATACATATCTTGTATTAGTTCTTCTCTGTTTTCTAAGAATCTTTCATCATTATAGTGTGCATGTGAATCAAAAAAATCCATAATTCCTCCATCTATTTTTTATTTGTTAGTTCATAATAATTAACTAAATAATTCCAACATCCTTGTTTGTTAGTTATTCCGTTAAAGTTGTCTTTTATTCTTTTTATTATCTCGTCTCTATCAATCCATTTTACTTCAGAAACTTCATCTTCTTGTAATTTTAATTTTGTTTCATCCAAATCTTTATTTATAATGTAATATTCATTAAAGTGTCTATCTATCATATTTTCCTTTATGTTTTCTGATGTTGTTGCACCTATAAATGTGATATCTTCTTTTGCAAATTTAACTCCAAGCTCTTCTTCTATTTCTCTAAGTGCTGACTGAAATCCAAATTCTCCTGCTAGGACGTGTCCTCCTGCTGTTATATCCCATGTATTAGGCCACATTTTCTTTTTAAGACTTCTTTTTTGTAATAACACTTGTTGTTTAGAATTAATTATAAATACTGCTACTGCTCTATGCCAAAGTCCTTCTTTATGACATTTTTCTCTTAACTCTGTTTTATTTAAGTATTCTCCATTTTCATTTAAAACATCAAATTTTTCTCCCATAAAAATTTTCCTTTCCAAAATTTGTGTGTTTATTATATCACATTTAAGTTTATAAAGGCGATATGCTTTTTTATTAATAAAAAATTGAGAAAAGACTAGATTTTTTAATCTAATTTTTTCTCAATCTTCTTTTTGTGCTTTTAAAGAACTTCTTCAATTATATCATTCAGACCTATTGGTGTTACTTTGTGTGTCTTTAATAAGTCTAAAAGTTTATCAATTATACTTTCATCATTTGTTAAATTATGTACGTTTTGTCTTTCTTTATATCTTCTTTTTCCTAAATATTCTTTTTTAATAATTTCAATTCCGTATACATTCATCTTTTTATTAATGTTATTTCTGTTCTTTCTTGATATTTTGTAATATTCTAATTCTATACGGTTACTATTGCTATCTTTTAAGTCTTCTTTATTAAGCACAACGCCTGCATAAAATTTTTTCATTTTTCCTCCTTTTACAAAATATAATTTTAGATGAGTGTATTGTCAAGCTTTTTCGTATTTTCAATTTCGACAAAATCTGCAAAAAAAGTGAGGGAATGCATTCATCCCCTCTTTTGGACTCAGTTCCGTTGGAAGCATGTCATCGCGACGAGCAGTCCAATGCTCATGATGAAACAGAAGAGACCAGTGATATTCAACTCTCCGAAGAGGTAAACTATCATGATCAAAACTGTTAAGATGTAGAACACCTTATGCTTTACTAGGAATCCTGCTACCAAGCAACTGAATATTGCCTCAAAGGCATAGCTCCAGAAACTCCTGTAAGCGATCATCCCAGCATTGCGCATCATAAGCATTCCTGCTATCCAAACGACACACCATGCAATCCGAAATGCAGTCTTAGCCTTCATTTTATGGCCCCCTTTTATGAAAATTTCTAATTAAATTATACCAAATTATAGACTTTTTATCAACTTTATGTAAAGCTTGCTAAGCTTTTGATAGTCTTGTTATAATTTCAAATGTTTCTGTCTTTCTTTTTATTGTTAACGTTACTGTATCTCCTACATTTTTTGTATATATATATTCTTTTAATTTATTCATATTTTCAATTTGCTTTCCATCGATTTTTTCTAAAATATCCCCTTTTGTTAAAGAGCTTTTAGCTAATGGTCCTAATTTATCTATTTCTTCAATATAGATTCCTGTATCAAAATTTATGTTAGAACTTAAGTAAGGAATTGCCTCTTTGTCGTATCCAGATATTCCTAAATATGGTTCAACAAATTCTCCTGTTTCTTCTATTTTCTTAATAACTGGTTTTATTATATTTATTGGTATTGCAAAACCTATTCCATCTGCATTATCTACTTTTGCTGTTGTAATCCCAATTACTTCTCCATTTTTATTTATTAGTGGCCCTCCACTATTTCCTTGATTTATTGTTGCATCTGTCTGAATTAATTCTTCCATATATGTTTTTTTATCATTGTCTTCTAGTCTTATTGTTCTATTTATTCCACTTACTATACCTGATGTAACTGTTCTTTGTAATTCGTAACCTACAGGATTTCCTATTGCATAAACTCTTTTTCCTATTTTTATATCTTCTGAATCTCCTAATGTTGCAATTGGAAGGTCTTTCATGTTTAATTTAATTATTGCTAGATCTAAGTCTTCACTTGCCCATACTACAACTCCTGAGTCAGTTGCTCCATTATGAAGAGTAATATAACATGTTGAATATTTATTTCCGGAAACATGTTGATTTGTTAATACATATCCAGGTGAAATTATGATTCCGCTTCCAAGGCCTAAATTTTCTGTACTATTTTCAAGAAATATTGTTGTACCCTTGTCTTTTATTTTTGATATTCCTACTGTGCAATCTATTGTTGTTTGTAGCACTTTTTCTAATTCTTGATCATCTTCCTGATCTTCATCATAATAAATCCTTGTTCCGACTACATTTTCTGAATAATAATATTTGTTATTATCTATAAATAATGTATAAGCAAGTATAGTGAATAATGATACTAATGCAAGAATTACTAAAAGTAGAAATATATTATTACCTCTTTTTTCTACATGATACATTTTTTCTCCTTTAAAGACTAATTAATATCTTTTTTTAGGTTCACCTAAAAAAGTAAAAATATTCATATTTTTATATCTATTGACTTAATTTTAAAACTAAGAGATAATATGTTAAAAGATAATACTAGAGCTACTTTTATCTAATTTATTTTTTTATAAAGAGGTTATTTATGGAATTAGATATTGTAAGAGAAGTTAATACTAAAGATAGAATTTTAATTCTAAGTGATATAGATTTCATTATAAATTCTTTGAAGTTATATTTTCAAAATTACGATATCGTTGATCTAAGAGATCCAGATGAGGCTTTGAAATTGCTAAAAGAAGAAAAATTCGATTTAATGATTTTGGATTATATAATTGATTCTGTTCACATAGAAAATATAATTCCTGAAATAAGAAGTTTTGATAAGAATATATATATTTTGCTTATTACTGAACCAAAAGATTTAGTTTCACCTCTTGAAACAATTAAAAAATTAGATGTTCAGAGTTATTATGAAAGAAGTGAAAGTTTTGATCAGTTAATTTTGCTTGTTGAGTCTGCATTAAGATCTGTTCATCAAATGAAGACTATTCAAGAGATAAATGAAAAATTAACTCAAACGAATACATTATTAGAGCAATCATACTTGGACAGTATTGAGATTTTAAAAAATACTGTTGAGGTTAAAGATTTTTATACAAAAGGTCATTCTAGTAGAGTTGCTGAATATTCAAAGTTAATTGGTGAAAAGCTAAATTTAACTCCTGATGAAAAACAAACTTTGCAAATTGGTTCACTATTTCATGATATTGGAAAGATTGGAATTCCTGATTCTATTTTACTTAAGGATGGTCCTCTTACAATGGATGAGTACGAAAAAATCAAAGAGCATCCTGTTATAGGTACTCATATATTATCAAATGCAAGTATTTTTTCTAATATTCTTCCTATTGTTAGGCATCATCATGAGTATTTTGACGGTTCTGGATATCCTGATAAATTAGTTGGAGAAAGTATTCCATTACTTGCAAGAATAGTCGCTGTTGCCGATGCATTTGATGCTATGACATCAAAGCGTTCTTACAGAG
The DNA here is from genome assembly GCA_947625895.1 of uncultured Clostridia bacterium. Lineage (GTDB taxonomy): Bacteria > Bacillota > Clostridia > TANB77 > CAG-508 > UMGS1994. The sequence goes on from CANQPZ010000014.1 coordinate 27,573, forward strand.
ATGCTTCAACTTTTGATGAGGCTAAAGAAGAAATTAGACGTTGTTCAGGATCTCAATTTGATCCTGCTATTGCAAAAGTATTTTTGAATATTTTAAATAATGATGCTGAAAAAATTATGCAAATACACAAAAATTATTAATTTTAGGAGGTTTCTAATATGGATAAAATAGCAATAATTGCAGATATACATGGAAATCTTACAGCTTTAGAAACTGTATTAAAAGATATAAAAAAACGTGATATAACTCATATATATTGTTTGGGAGATATTGCTATAAAAGGCGTTAGTCCTAATGAGGTTACAGACTTAGTTCGAGAAAATTGTGAAGTTGTTGTTCGTGGTAATTGTGACCATCTTCTAGCTCACAATTGTGTTATTAAGTTACAAGAATGGACTAGAAATAGAATGACAAAAGAAAATGTTGATTATTTAGGTAATCTTCCATTTTCACATGATTTCTATCTTAGTGGACATCTTATAAGATTATTCCACGCTTCACCATATAGCTTAAAGCATATTTTTAATCCTTTACATTCTAATGCAGAAAATGAATATGCTAAATTTGAATTAACTAGTCCTTTACAATTATTTGAAAATACTAAATTCTTAGGAAAAACAGATTCTGATCCTGTTCCAGATATTGTTGGATATGCACATATCCATTCACCAAATCTGTTTAGATTTAAAAATAAGACAATTTTTAATACTGGAAGCGTTGGATTACCAATAGAAATAGATAATGACATGGAAGATGCTGAATTATCGCACTTTTCGACAATATCTTCATATATTATATTAGAGGGAAAACTTGATTCTAAGGAGATTTCTGAATATTCAATTAATTTTATTAGATTGCCTTATGACTTAAAAAAGGAAATTAAAAAATTAGAGGAATCAGATATTCCTGATAAAGAAACTTTATTAAAAAACTTATCTAAAGCAATATCTTAGATTTGGAAAGGTTAATTTTATGGATACTCTCTGTGAACAAATTAAACAAGTTTTAGAAAGATATGGTCAAGAACATTTATTAGATTTTTATGATGATTTGAACGACGAAGAAAAACGAAAATTGATTTATCAACTTTCTGAAATAGATTTTGAAAAAATCAATAGTCTTTATAAGTCTTTAATTAATATACCAATTCCAACAGGAGAATTAGTAGAACCTTTAGATTATTACATTAAAAGTGAAATACCTGTTAAAGAACGTAGAGAATTAGAAAACTATGGTACTTCCTTATTGAAGCAATCAAATTATGCTGTTTTAACTATGGCTGGCGGTCAGGGTACAAGGCTAGGTCATAAAGGTCCTAAAGGAACTTTTGAACTTAACTTATTTCCTAAAAAAGCTTCACTTTTTGAAATTCTTGCTGATAAAATAAAACAAGCAAATAAAAGATATGGAATTCAAATACCTTGGTATATTATGACTAGTGAAAACAATAATGCAGATACAATAAAATTTTTCGAAGAAAAAAATTTCTTTGATTATGATAAAAATATGATATTTTTCTTTATACAAGATAAATTGCCTATTGTTTCTGCAGATAACGGAAAAATCCTTCTTTCAGAACCATACCAAGTAAATGAAGCTTCAAATGGTAATGGAAATTTATTTGAGGCTTTAAAGAATAATAATCTTATTGAACAAATGAAAGAAACTGGAATCAAGTGGATTTTTGTTTCTGGTATAGATAACATATTAGTTAAAGTTGCTGATCCTTTATTTCTTGCATTAACTGCAAAAAATTCTCAGATAGGTGCTAAGACTATATTTAAAAAAGATCCTTATTCAAAAGATTGGGTTTTCTGCAAAAAAGATGGAAAACCTGCAATGCTTGGTTATGAAAGAATCACTGATGAAATAACTAATGCTAAAGAGGGTGATAAATATTTATATAGAGAAGTAAATATTCTTTGTCATTTGTTTTCAATCGAGGCTTTAGAAAAAATTGCTGATGAAAAATTACCTTATCACAGAGCAACAAAGAAAAATACTTATATAAATGATGAAGGAATGAAAATAGTTCCTGATTCTCCAAACTCATATAAATTTGAAACCTTTATTTTTGATTCTTTTAAATTTTTTGATAATATTACATTACTTAGAGTTGAAGAAGAAAAAGAATTTGCTCCAATTAAAGACCCAGTTGGAATTTATAGTCCAGAGACAGCAACAAAACTATTTTTAAAAGAAGAGTTTAATTTAAATTAAAAAAATCTCCAACAAAATTGTTGGAGATTTTTTTATTCATTTTCTTTTGTTAAGCCAAATATACTTTCTTCATCATTTAGATTATTTATTTTTAGTTTAAACTTGTTTGATTGTTTTACATTTTCATCTATATCTAACCATACAAAGAATTTATCAGTTTTACCAATAACATTAATATTATTTGTTTTTGAATATATCACTTCATTATTATCATTTAATATTTCAAAAGTATATCCATAAGTTTCATATCCAGCTGGATTTTTGATTGTTATTCCTAATCCTGTATTTGTAAGTATCGCTTTTTCAATATCTATATTGCATTTATTAGATATTGTTTCACATGTATAATTTGTTACATTCCTATTATTGAATTTTTCATCAATTTTTAATTCTAAGTTGTAATTTCCATCAATTTCTTTTTTATTTACTATGCCATCTGTGATTGTATATAATGTAATTTTATCAAAGCTTATGTATATCTTATTTAATTGTGGAAATTGTGGTGAGATAAGAATTACTGAACCACTAATTTCATTTTTGCTTTTTTGTATTTTATTATGCATTTCTGAAATTGCTATATTGCTAGTCCATATTTTTTCATCCTCACTATCTATATATATTTGTTTTCCACTTTCATCAGTTATTTTCAGTCCACTTATAGCAAAATCATTAAATTCATCTATATTAAATTCCGTCTTAACATTAATAGAAAAAATTAAGTTTATATCATTTATTAATGAATATTCTAATTTGTATTTGATGTCACCATAATCAATAAACTCATCTCCATTATATTGAATATAATTATCAGAAATTGCTGAATTTATTTGTTTTTCTCCTATATCATGCTCTTCCAAGTTGAATACTGACCTAACATATCTATTTATATTTTTTCCAAAAACAATTGTTGTAGTTAAAATAAATATTGCACACATTGCTGCAACAGTTTTCAAACATTTATAACGATTAACACTTTTCTTTCTTGTTTCACTTTTATATATTTCATTGGTAGTTGTAATAATCGTTTTTCCTAATTCTTTAGGTACATCTATATTATTCTTTAAAGAATTTTTTATTATTTTATCAATATCTTTTTTAATCATAATTGCCTCCTTTCAAATTGTTTTTTATTTTGTTCTTTCCCCTTTTTATTATGCTTTTAATTGTGTTTTCTTTTATTTCTAATATTTTAGAAATTTCTTTCGTTGTGTATTCATTTATATAATAAAGTATCATTATAGTTTTTTCTTTATCGTTTAAGCATTTTATTAACTCATAAAATTGAATATTACTTTCTAACTTCTCAATAGATGAAATATCTCTCTGATCTTTTAATTCGTATAAATTTTCGACTTCTACTGTTTCGGTATTAGTCTTATTTTTCTTATTAAGAATCTTATAGCACTCATTTACTAATACTTTTTTAATCCAATTTGGAAATGAGTTTACTGATTGTATGTTTTTTAAATTTGCATATGTAATATAAATTGTTTCTTGTATTGCATCAAGTGCATCTTCTTTATTTCTAGTTTTGTATAGAGCAATTTTATATAAATCATTTTGTAAATATAAGAATATAAGGGATAATGCATCCTTATCACCTGAAATAGCTTTTTTTAGTAGTTCTTCCATTTTTCCTCCTTTCTATTCTTATTTTCAAATCGCGATTCTGTATAATAGATAATTTAAATTTAGAAAAAGTTGCAAAAAAAGAATATTTTCAATGAAAATATTCTTTTTGTATAATATGAAACATAAAAATCGTTATATAATAGGATTTTTCTTCACAATTTTTTATTATATAAAAGTTTGGTCCTAAATTATTGTCTAATTCCTTTCATTGATAGACTTACTTTTTGCTTGTCTGTATCAATTTTTATAACTTTTACATCTACTATATCTCCAACTGAAACTACGTCTGATGGATTCTTTACGAATTTATCTGACAATTCTGAAATATGTACTAATCCATCATGTTTTACTCCTATATCAACGAATGCTCCAAAGTCAGTAACATTTCTTACAGTTCCTTTAAGAATCATATCTTCTTTTAAATCTTCAAATTTTAAAACATCGCTTCTTAAAATTTGTTTTGGCATTTCTTCTCTTGGATCTCTTCCTGGTTTTGAAAGTTCCTTTATTATATCTTGCAGAGTTAATTCACCTATTTCTAATTCTTTTGCTGTTTTTACTACATCAATAGATTTTAAATCTTCTCTTATTTTCTCTAATCTCTCGTTTTTTAATAAATCATCCACAGAATATCCCATTTTTGTTAATAACTTTTCCGCTTTTTCATAACTTTCTGGGTGAACTCCTGTTATTTCTAAAGGATTTTTTCCTCCAAAAATTCTTAAAAATCCCGCACATTGTTCAAATGATGTTTTTCCTAGTTTTGGAACTTTTAATAATTCTTTTCTTGTTTTTAAATTTCCTGTTTTATCTCTATATTCTACTATATTTTTAGCTATTGTTTTATTTATTCCTGCAACATATGAAAGAAGCGATGGTGTTGCTGTGTTGACATCTACTCCTACACTATTAACTGCATCTTCCACAACTCCTGTTAGGCTTTCTGATAATTTCTTTTGATTTACATCATGTTGATATTGTCCTACTCCTATAGATTTAGGATCTATTTTAACTAGTTCTGCAAGTGGATCTTGCAACCTTCTTGCTATTGAGATTGCTCCTCTTATTGATACATTTATATCAGGATATTCTTCTGTTGCAAGTTTTGATGCAGAATATACTGATGCCCCTGCTTCACTAACTATTGCATAATATAATTCTTTTTTATTTTTTGAAATTAAGTCAGATATAAACATTTCTGATTCTCTTGATGCTGTTCCATTTCCTATTGCAATCATATTTATATCATATTTATCTATTAATTCATTAATTACTTTTGTTGCTCCAACGACATCATTTTGTGGTTCTGTTGGATATACTGTTGATGTGTCTAATAGTTTTCCATTTTTGTCTATAACAGCTAATTTGCACCCTGTTCTATATGCTGGATCAAATCCTAATACAGTAATATTTTTTATTGGTGCTTGTAATAATAATTGTTTAGCATTTTTCCCAAATACTTTGATTGCTTTTTCTTCTGCTTTTTCAGTTAAATCTGTTCTGATTTCTCTATCTACAGATGGTTCAATTAATCTTTTGTATGAGTCTTCAATTATCTCAGTAAGAATGTCAGAGTATTGGCTTGATTTATCTTTTATAATGTCTGTTTTTATGAAGTCTATTATTTTTTCTTCTGGTTTTTCTATTTTTACTTTAAGAAATTCTTCTTTTTCTCCTCTGTTTATTGCTAATATTCTATGACTTGGTAAGCTTCTTATTGTTTCTGAATAATCATAATACATTTCATATGGAGATTTTTCATCTTTATTAGCTTTTGTAGTCATTACTGCCTCTTTAAAGCATAATGATTTCATTTTCTTTCTATATTTGGCCTCATTTGAAATTATTTCTGCTATAATGTCTTTTGCTCCATTTAATGCATCTTCTACTGTTTCTACTCCTTTTTCTGGATTAATATATTCTTTAGCTATTTCTTCAATTTTTCGTTTATCTGATTGTAAGTAGATAATATTTGCTAAAGGCTCTAATCCTTTTTCTTTGGCTATAGTTGCTCTTGTTCTTTTCTTTTGTTTATATGGTCTATATATATCTTCTAGTTCTGATAATAATTCTGCTTTTTCAATCTCTTTTTTTAGTTCTTCTGTTAATTTTCCTTGTTCATCTATTAGCCTTATTATTTCTTCTTTTCTTGTTTCTAAGTTTCTTAAATAAATTAATCTCTCTCCAAACTCTCTAAGAGTTTCATCACTTAGATTTCCTGTTGCTTCTTTTCTATAACGAGCAATGAATGGAATTGTATTTCCTTCGTCTATTAATTTTATTGTGCTTTCTACTTGTGTTTTCTTAATGTTTAGCTCTGAGGCTAATTTTTCAGTAATATCCATATTTTCTCCTTTTTATTAATGTTAAAAATAAAGAAGATTCTTTTTTATAAAGTCCAAAAGAACCTTCTTATTTTTTGTAATTATATCAAAACTAGAATTTTGTTTCAAATATTGTCTATTTTATTTATATAATTCAATCCAACCTGCCATATTTCCATTAGTATTTCCTCTAGCTTTTACTACTGTTGATAAATCAAACCATCCACTGGCTTTACTTGGATTCCCTACAAAAACTTTTTTATTACTTGAGTCCATTCCTAAAATAGATATAAAATGATATCCGCTGTCAGTGAAATTTTTCCATGCTGATTGATTTCCTTTTTTACCAACATATAAAACAATTTGATGTCCGTTTTCTAAAGCTTGTTTCATTTGACTATAAGCTGTGTTGTAATTTGATGTATATGTATGTTTTTTTACCTTCATTCCCATTGCTTTTATCTCTTTTTCCATACTTGGTAATCCTGAAGGCTTTGAGTTCTTCATTAGTTTCTTTCCTACATCATATGGATTATAGTTGTATCCATATCCACTTAGCACTATTGCTACTGATGATGGTCCGCATCCCATATTGGCAATAGTTCCACTAGATCTCTTATTACTTACTGAGTTGTAGTGTTTTGAACTGTATGTTCCTTTATATTGTTTATATAGTTTAAATGTTCTTCCACCTAATTTTATTGTTTGTGTATATCCGTTTCCTTTTGCTGATTTTGGTTTTGTTGAACTTGATATGACTGCTTGTACTGTTACTTGACAAGTTCCTTTCACATTATTATTTGACTTGGCTGTGATAGTTGCCGTTCCTTCCTTAACTGCTGTAACTTTTCCATTTTTATCAACTGTTGCTATATTTTTATTTGAAGTTGTCCATGTTAATGTTTTATTACTTGCATTGTTAGGTGTTATTGTTGCTGATAGTTGTATATTTGATCCTTTTTTTATAGTAATTGATGATTTATTTAAAGTTACTTTTTGAACTTGTATTTCTCCTGGAGTTGATGATGGTGTCGGTGTTTGTGATGATGTTGGTGATGGTGAAACTGGTGGTTGTGAAGTTTGAGTTGGTGCTGGTTCCTTAAGTGTGTCTATTTCAAAATCTTTTGTTTCTTTATTATTATCAATATCTATAATAACTATTTTTATCTTTGTTTTTTCAGTTTTTGAAAGTTTATTTTTTGCTATTGTAAAAGTTGCTTCTCTACTATTAGGCGTATTTTGATCAATAAGATAATATTTATCGCCTACTTTTTTGTATACTTTAATTGATTTAATTACTGTATCTTGACTTATTGTTATTTTAGCTTTTGACATATCTGTTTCTCCAGATATGGATGCATCTTTTGCCCATATATTAATAGAAAGCAAACTAATTATTAAAACTAAAATTAGAAATATCCTTTTTTTCACTTTTATACCTCTTATTTTTACACCTATTTATATATTTAAATATAATTATAAATATCTGAAAAGTCAATTACAGTTGTGTTATAGTTTTATGTACTTCTTATAATTATAGGTTTAAAATAGATATGTCACAAGTAAATTGAAAATAAAATATTGAAAGAGAGTACCAGAAATGATATTG
>CANQPZ010000015.1 GCA_947625895.1 uncultured Clostridia bacterium
TCTTCTTGCACCTTTTTTACTTCTTACAACTACAGCTCTAACTACTTCACCTTTTTTTACAACACCGCCTGGTGTAGCACTTTTAACAGAAGCAATTATTACGTCACCTATTTCAGCATATTTTCTATGTGATCCGCCTAAACATCTGATACACATTATTTCTTTTGCACCAGTATTGTCAGCTACTTTTAATCTTGATTGTTGCTGTACCATAATTTTGCTTTCCTCCTTCTATATTATTTCATTCTATTATTTATTTACTGCTTTCTCCATAACTTCAACAAGTCTCCATCTTTTATCTTTTGATAAAGGTCTTGTTTCCATTACTTTAACTTTATCTCCAATTTGACAAACGTTTTCTTCATCATGAGCTTTTAATTTATAAGTTCTTTTAACTGTCTTTTTGTACATTGGATGTCTAACAGCTGTTTCAACTTTAACTACAATAGTTTTATCCATTTTGTTAGACTCTACTATTCCTATTAATGTTTTACGAAGATTTCTTTCTTCCATAACTGTGGATTTCTCCTTTCTTATTTATTGTTTTCTTTTAATTCTCTTTCTTTGATAACTGTATTTATTTTAGCGATGTCTCTTTTCACTTCTTTAATTTTCATCGGATTATCTAATCCATTTGTAGCTAAACTAAATCTTAATTTGAATAATTCTGTTTTTAGTTCGCCTAGTTCTTTTTCTAGATCTGGTGAAGACATCTCTCTAATTTTATTTATCTTCATCTTATTCATCACCGCCTACTTCATTTTCTCTAGCTAAGAATTTTGTTTTGATAGGTAGTTTATGAGATGCAAGTCTTAATGCTTCTCTTGCTACTTCTTCTGAAACTCCTGCTATTTCAAACATAACTCTTCCTGGTTTTACTGGTGCTACCCAATATTCTGGAGCTCCTTTACCTTTACCCATACGAGTTTCTGCTGGTTTTTTAGTGATTGGTTTGTTTGGGAATATTTTAATCCAAACTTTACCACCTCTTTTAATATAACGAGTTAAAGCAACACGGGCAGCTTCAATTTGGTTTGCTGTTATTAATCCAGCTTCTAATGCTTGTAATCCGAATTCTCCTTCATTAACAACAGTTCCTCTTGTTGCTTTTCCCCTGTTTCTACCTTTTTGCATTTTTCTATACTTTGTTCTTTTTGGCATTACTGGCATTATTCTTCTCCCCCTTCTGCTTTATCAGTTTTCTTTTCAGGAAGAACTTCACCTTTATATATCCAAACTTTAACACCTATTTTTCCATAAGTTGTATTAGCTTCATAGAATCCATAGTCTATATCAGCTCTTAAAGTTTGAAGAGGAATTGTTCCTTCTTTATAAAATTCAGTTCTAGCCATATCAGCTCCACCTAATCTACCTGAAACTGAAGTTTTAATACCTAAAGCTCCAGCTTTTAAAGTTTTTTGCATAGCTTGCTTCATAGCTCTTCTGAATGAAATTCTTCTTTCTAATTGATTACAAATATTTTCTGCAACTAATTGTGCATCTAAATCAATATTTTTAACTTCAACGATATTTAAGTTTACATCTTTTCCTATCATTTTTTGAAGTTCATTTCTTAATACTTCAGCTAAGTTTCCACCTTTTCCTATTACTAGTCCTGGTTTAGCTGTGTATACATTTACTTTTACAAATTTAGCTGTTCTTTCAATTTCTATTTTTGAAATTCCACTAACAAATAATTTACTCTTTACATATTTACGGATTTTATAATCCTCTACTAGGTAATCACTAAAGTTTTTGTCATCTGCATACCATTTAGAGTTCCAATCTTTAATAACACCTACTCTTAATCCATTAGGATGTACTTTTTGTCCCATGTTTTAAGAATCCTCCTTTCCTATTTAGTTTCTCTTAAAACTATTGTAATATGACTTGTTCTTTTTCTTATTCTAACAGCAGAACCTTTTGCTGCTGGTCTAATTCTTTTTAATGTTGGACCTTGGTTTGCATATATTTCTGCAACATATAGGTCTTCGCTTTTCATAAAGTGATTATTTTCAGCATTTGCAATTGCTGATTTTAATAATTTTTCAATTATTTCAGCTGATGCTTTTGGAGCAAACTTTGCTATTGCTAATGCTTCATTTACTTTTTTACCTCTAATTAAATCTGCTACTATCTTAACTTTTCTTGCTGATATTCTAGCATAATTTAATGAAGCTCTTGCTTCGTGAACCTGAGTTGTTTCTTCCATCACTTATATCCTCCTTCTTTGCATAATTTATATCTCATTTATTTATTTTTTTACGTTTGAAGTTTTGTCTCCTGCGTGTCCTTTAAAAGTTCTTGTAGGAGCAAATTCTCCTAATTTATGTCCTATCATTTCTTCAGAAATATAGATTGGAACATGTTTTCTTCCATCATGAACAGCTATTGTATGTCCGACCATTTGTGGATATATTGTAGAAGCTCTAGACCATGTCTTTAAAACTTCTTTTTTGCCACTTTCGTTCATAGCTTCAACTCTTTTTAATAATTCTGGAGCTACATATGGTACTTTTTTGCTTGATCTTGACATTTGGTTTTCTCCTTTCTTAACTTTCAGTTTACTGATTTAAGCAACTAAATTATTTTCTTCTCTTAACAATAAATTTATCAGATGTTTTATTTTTCTTTCTTGTTTTATATCCAAGTGCTGGTTTACCCCAAGGAGTAAGTGGTCCTGCGTGTCCAACTGGAGCTCTACCTTCACCACCACCATGAGGGTGATCAACTGGGTTCATAACTGAACCTCTAACTGTAGGTCTGATACCTAAGTGTCTAGTTCTACCAGCTTTTCCTAATTTAATATTTTCATGATCAGTATTTCCTATAACACCAATTGTTGCTCTACATCTAGCTAATACTAATCTCATTTCTCCAGATGGAAGTCTTACGTGTGCATATTTTCCTTCTTTAGCCATTAATTGTGCTGATTGACCTGCACTTCTAACTAATTTTCCACCTTGTCCTGGATTTAATTCTATATTATGGATTAATGTACCTACTGGTATGTTGTCGATTGGTAAGCAGTTTCCAGCTTTGATATCAACTTCTTTACCAGCTACAACTTTATCTCCATCAGTTAATCCTTGAGGAGCTAATATATAAGCTCTTTCTCCATCTTCATATTCAATCAAAGCAATGTTTGCACTTCTGTTTGGATCATATTCTATTCCAATAACAGTAGCTTCCATGTCTTCTTTATTTCTCTTAAAATCGATTATTCTGTATTTTTGTCTGTTTCCACCACCTTGGTGTCTAACAGTGATTCTACCATAAGAATTTCTTCCTGATTTTTTTGCTTTCTTTGTAATTAAAGATTTTTCAGGAGTCTTTTTTGTAATTTCTTCATATGATAATGAAGTCATATTTCTTCTTGATGGTGTGTATGCGTTGTAATGTTTTATTCCCATTTTTATATTCCTTTCTTAAAACAATGAAAAACTTCGTCTTACTTCGTTGAACTCATTCGTAAATCCTCGACGTATTTGTATACGCCTCCGGTTTACTCATTCGTTCGCCTACTAATACTCGTTTTTGATTGTTTTTATTGTGATTGTGAAAAACTTCGCATTACGTCGTTAAACTCACTCATAAATCCTCGACGTATTTGCATACGCCTCCGGTTTACTCATTCGTTTGCCTAGTACTGCTCGTTTTTGAGCAATCCTCTGCTCAAATGTTCTATAATTTTCACATCCATTTTTATATTACGGATTTTTTCCTGTTCCGCGACAGATATTATTTATTATCCGAGTAGATTCTCGATAAGATTTTAGGAATTAAGCTCCCATAAATTCTTCTATTGAAGAATTATATTTCTTAGTACCTTTAGCTTCTTTTCCACCTTTTTTAGTATATGTTACTGTTTGTGGATCAGTATCTATAAATACTATTGCTTTTTTCCAGCTAGCTGTTTTTCCTTGATGTACTCCAACTCTTTTGCTTTTTCCATCAAAATTCATTGTATTAACTTTTTTAACTTTAACATTAAATAATTTTTCAACAGCTTCTGCTATTTCTGGTTTTGTTGCATTTTTTGCAACTTTGAAAGTGTATTTTCCTTCTTCAACTCCACCATTGCTTTTTTCAGTAATGATTGGTTTTATGATTATATCTTCAGCTACCATCTTAAGCATACACCTCCTCTAATTTTTTAATAGTATCAAGTGTAATTACTAATTTAGTATATTTTAATAAATCATATACATTAATTGTATTAACTAATGTTGTTTTTACACCTTCTATATTTCTTGCTGATTTTTGAACAGCTTCATTTTTTTCAGGTAACATTATTAATGCTTTTCCTTCAACTTTATTCTTTTCTAAAGCACTTACCATTTGTTTTGTTTTAATTTCTTTAAATGGTAATTTATCGATTACAACTAATTTGTTTTCTAAAACTTTAGAACTTAATACTGATTTAATTGCTAATCTCTTTTCTTTCTTATTTACTCTGTAAGTATAAGATCTTGGTTTTGGTCCTAATGCTATACCACCTTTGATCCATTGTGGTGCTCTGATACTTCCTTGTCTAGCTCTACCAGTTTCTTTTTGTCTCCAAGGTTTTCTTCCACCACCAGTAACTTCAGATCTAGTCTTTGTACTTTGTGTACCTTGTCTTTGGTTAGCTAAGTAGTTAACTAATACACTATGTACTATATTTTCATTTGGTTCAATTCCAAATATTTCATCTTTTAAATCAACTGTACTAACCTTTTTTCCTTCTACATTATATACATCTATTGTAGGCATTTACTGTTCCTCCTTTCTCTTACGCTAATGCCTTTACGGCATCTTTTATTTTTAAGATAGCACCTTTGTTTCCTGGAACACTACCTTTAACTAATATACAATTTTTATCTAAATCAACTTTAACAACTTTTAAGTTTTGGATTGTTACAGTAACATTTCCCATATGTCCTGGTAGTTTCTTTCCTTTGAATACTCTACCTGGAGTTGATGTTGGTCCCATTGAACCAGGTCTTCTATGATACATAGAACCATGTCCCATAGGTCCTCTTGATTGTCCATGTCTTTTTATAACACCTTGGAATCCTTTTCCTTTAGTTGTTCCCTGAATATCTACTATTTCTCCTTCAGTAAATACGTCAGCCTTTATTTCATCTCCTACTTTAACATTAGATACATCGTCTAATCTGAATTCTCTTAAATGTTTTGTTGGAGCAACTTTAGCTTTTGTAAAGTGTCCTTTTTCTGGTTTGTTAACTTTATGTTCTTTAACAGAACCAAATCCTAATTGAACTGCATCATATCCGTCAGTTTCAACTGTTTTTACTTGAACAACACTACAAGGTCCAGCTTCAATAACTGTTACTGGTATTACATTACCTTTTTCATCAAATATTTGTGTCATTCCTACTTTTTTACCAATGATTGCTTTTTTCATGATAATATTTTTTTCCTCCTAACTATTGGCTTACAGTATATCAATGAAAAGCGGCGTCTTACTTTGTTAAAATTTTATTTTAAAATCCTCATGTACCATTGTACACTCCGGTGTTTAAAATAAAATTTTGCCTCGTAATACTTGCTTTTGATTGATATGGCTAATTTAATTTGTATTTTTATATATCTTACAAATAAGTATGCCCTCAATCTTTTTTCAATACCGTGAGCTTGGTTTATTTTTGCGACTGTGTCGCGATTTTAATATTTTATAATTTTATCTCAATATCAACACCAGCTGGTAATTCTAATTTCATTAGGCTATCAACTGTTTTTTGTGTTGGATAAAGGATATCGATAACTCTTTTATGTGTTCTCATTTCAAATTGTTCTCTAGAATCTTTGTCTTTGTGTGGAGAACGTAAAATTGTTATAACTTCCTTTTCTGTTGGAAGTGGAATAGGACCTGAAACTTTTGCTCCTGTTCTTTTAGCAGTATCTACTATTCTTTCAGCAGACTGGTCTAAAACTACGAAGTCATAAGCTTTTAATCTTATTCTGATTTTTTCGCTTCCTACTGTTTGATTTGATGTTGCCATTTTTTAACCCTCCTTATAAAATGTAACGGCAAGTTTAAACGCACCCTGGTGTTTCTTCTATAACCATATATAAATCCAAGTTACAATTATTCTTTTGTATCCTGGATAAGTGTGCTTTTATCAAACTTATCGCCCGGTCTAAGCCAAGACATACTCTGCAGGAGTTCCCTCCACCTATGTGTAGCCACATCCTGCTTCATCGCTTTTCTTACGCTTTGTTATTATACTATGACTTCAAAAACTTGTCAATACTATTTTTCATATTTATTTCATAAGTTTAAGGTTTTTTTAATAATTTATTTTTTTGAGCAAAAAAAATAAGCACATTTTTTGAATAATCGTGCTTATTTTTCCTTTAAATTACCTACCTTTTAAAATTTATCACTGTCTATTCCTAATCTTTCGAAGTTCTTTTTTATTTTTTCCATATTTCTATATGTAGCATTTTTTATTTCATATGCAAATTCTTCTTTTTCATAATAAGTATCTCCTGCTAATTCTTTTTCTACATTATATGGAACTCTTATTAATTGTATTGATAATGGATTATCATATTCTTTTGATCCATAATCGCCTTCAAGTAAACAATAATTTGCTTGTCTTACTTCATTTATATCACTATCTTTTTCATCATTTCTTATTAAACAAAAACTATTTCCAACACTTCCTGTATTTATTAATGTTTTATTATATATCTTATCCATATATTGATGATGAATATGTCCATATATAACAATATCAGCAACTTCTTGCGACATAGTTTTCTCACTTGGTAAAAACATTTTATATTTATCTTCTATGGAGTCTTCATTAATTATAGTTATATTATCTCTTTCTGGATTTGCATGAAATAATCTAATCAAGCTTCCACTTAAGTAAAATTCATATGAAAAAGGAAGTTTTCTTAAAAAGTCTTTTTCAGATTCAGTTATTGTTTTACCAATTTCATTCCATCTTCTAATTTCCTTATCTGTTTTAATTTTAAAATCATGAACATCTTCGGTAAAATGTCTGTCACAATTCCCTTGTAAAATAACTTCACAATTATTTTTTATCAATTCAATACATTCGTGTGTATGATATCCTTTTGCTATAATGTCTCCAATACAAAAGATTTTGTCTACATTTCTTTTTTTAATATCTTCTAACGTTGCTTTTAAAGCTTCTAGGTTTGCATGAATGTCAGATATAATTGCTATTTTCATTTAAATCTCTCCTTTTCCACCCGTAATTATAATATAATTTCTTAAAAAGAACAACTAATTAAATTTTATTTATAATATAATTTTTAAACTGTATACATAATTTATTCTGGTATAAAATAGTTGTATACAATAATTTTTTTTGCTATAATTCTCTATTGAAAGGAGTGTTTATTATGGAATATAGATATAATCCTGAAGGTGTTTGTTCTAGTGAATTTATTATAACTATGGATGGAAACATTATTAAATCTGTTAAAATAATTGGTGGATGCCCTGGTAACACTTTAGCAGTTAGTGCATTAGTTGAAGGTCATGATATAGATGAAGTTATTTCTAAATTAAAAGGTATTCCTTGTGGAATGCGTCCTACTTCATGCCCTGATCAATTATCTAAAGCATTAGAAGAAATAAAAAAGCAAATTGCTTAATCTATATATGGCAAAAGAAATAAAATAAGCAATTAAACATTGATTTACACTTATCATTATTGCTGTCTTCAAATTAAATTCTTTTTTTATAGTACTAATTGCAGCAATACATGGTGTGTATAATAAAATAAAAGTTATGAAACTAATACTAGATTGTATTGTAAAAATTCTGCTTAATATATATGGTAATGTTTCTATACTAGTTTTAGTTAAAATACTTAATGTGCTTATAACTGTTTCTTTTGCACTTATTCCAGTTATTATTGAAGTAACTATTCTCCAATCTGAGAACCCTAAAGGTTTAAATATTGGAGAAATTTTTTGTCCAATTTGAGCTAACATACTTTTTTCTTCGCTAACTAATAGCAAGTTAGTGTCAAAGCTTTTTAAGAACCATATTGCCATTGAAGAAATGAATATTATAGAAAAGGCTTTTTCTATAAATTCTTTTGTTTTATTCCACATTAAAAGCCAAGTATTTTTAAATGTAGGAAATCTATAATTTGGAAGTTCCATTATAAATGTTGCATTTTGTTCCTTTTTTATAATTTTATTTAATATTGCAGTAATTATAATTCCTATTATTGCACCTATTGTATATATGAGAAGCATTGCAAAACTTGCATACTTTTCAAAAAATAGTGAGATAAATATTGCATATATTGGAATCTTGGCGCTGCAGCTCATAAAAGGAACAAGCATCATTGTAAGTTTTCGTTCTCTTTCTGATTGTATTGTTCTAGTTGAAAGTATTGCAGGAACTGAACATCCAAAGCCTAATAATATTGCAACTGCACTTCTTCCTGATAATCCTATTTTACTTAATGGCTTATCTAATATAAAGGCTATTCTTGTCATATATCCACTATCTTCTAATAATGAAAGGAAGAAATATAAAATAATTATTATAGGTAAAAAACTTAATACTGCACCTATTCCATTAAAAATTCCTTCTATTATTAAAGTTTGAATAATTTTGTTTGTATGATGCGATATAAGAAAGTTTTCGACTAAATCCTTAACTGTGGCAATTCCCAAATTTATTAAATCAGAAAAATATTCTCCTAGTACGTTAAAAGTCAAATAAAAAATTATGTACATAATTGCAATAAAAATTGGTATTCCAAGTATTTTATTAGTTAGTAATTTATCTATCTTATAATTTTTCTTTTTAATTTTATTTTGTTGTGGTATAAAAACTATTCCATAACATATTTTTTCAATATCGCTATATTTTTTAGTTATATTTTTTTCGGTTACATCATCATATTCCTTTATAATACTAGTATAATTATTGCTTATTTGATTAGCCTTTACTAAAATTTCATTTACTTCTTTTTTAGTTACTGTTGTTAAAGGAACTATAGGCAAGCCAATTCTTTTTTCTAATTCTAATATATCTATTTTCCCTTTATTTGATTCTAGTTCATCTAGAAAATTTAGGGCAATTACAATTGGCACTCCTAAGCTTTTTAACTGTAATGTTAAATATAAGTTTCTTTCAATATTAGTTGCATCTACAACATTTATAATTACATTAGGTTTGTGATTTAATATAAATTCTTTTGATATTTTTTCTTCCTTCGTATATGTGTTAAGTGAATATAACCCTGGCAAGTCTACTATTTCGCAATTATCATTTATTTTTCCTACTTTTATATCTACAGTTACGCCTGGAAAGTTTCCTATATGTTGATTCATGTTTGTAATCTCGTTGAAAATAGTTGTTTTTCCACAATTCTGGTTTCCGACTAAGGCATAAATCATGATGTCACCTCAACTTCAATTTTCTCTGCTATTTTCTTTCTTATACTTAGGCTGTACCCTTTTATGAATATTTGAATTGGATCACCTAATGGTGCTTTTTTAGTCATTTCAATTATGGTATTTTTAACTATTCCCATATCAAGTAATCGATACTTGATCTTACCTGTTAGATTTACACTTATAACTTTGCCCTTTTCCCCAGCTTTTAATTTATCTAGACTTGTAATTTTCATATTAAATACTATTCTGTTTGTCTATTTTTATGCATCACAAAAAAACTAGTTTAGAAAAAATCTAAACTAGTTTTTGGTTTATCCTAATAATTTAACTTCAACATTGTTCATTTTGAATTTTCCATTTTCATCTGTAATAAATTCAACTAATGATTTATCAAGTGTTGTAGTATTTTGATTTAAATCTTGTGTATAGTAAATTTTCATATTTGGTATTTCTAATTTTTTTGTAACTATTATCTTAAATATTTCAATCATGTGTTTATCATCTTCAGCTACTAAAATAAATTGTGGTGGTCTTTCATATCCAGAATCAAATTGTACGAAGTTTTCATAGAAGTCTTGGTATAATCTCATTCTTTCTTCAAATTTTGTTTCCCAATCTTCTTCTCTTCTAACTACTTCAAATAGGAAGTTAACAGATACTCCGCTTTTAGTTAATTTTACTCCACCATTTGCTTTTATGATTTTTCCTGTTTTTTTAGCATTGATTGCTGGTTTAACAGTATAAGAATCAAAAGCTTTAACTTTTCTCATATATGCAATAATTACTTGATTTCCTGCTAGTCTTTTCTTAATCATTGAAACAGGTTTTGTATTATCTGTTGGTTGCCATTTACAATCAATGTTTCTTGAGTTTAATAAATATTTGCCCATTTTTTCTAAGCAATAAACTCTATAAATACATTTTCCATCTTCACTAGAAAAATAATATCTTGTTAATATTTTTGTTTTTATAAGTTGCTCTAATTTATTATTTAATTTATCTTGTGATTTTATATCTTCATTTCTATGAACTAAGATTTGATATATTTGTCTAGATGTCATAAATTCAAATTCATTAACTAGTTCTAGTATTTTAAAATGAATTTCTGTGATGTGTCCCAAATTAATTCTATGAATTATTTGATTAATTGAAACATATCCATCTTTTCCATCAAATGTTTTAATTTCTCCTTCTTTCATTGCAAAAGGTGACACTGTTGTTTTGATTTGTTCATCTTCTACCATTTCAAATTACCTCCCATTTAAATTATTATTTGGATTTACCTATAATAGGTGCGGGATCTTTCAGTAAAAATCCCTATATATTAAGAAACTATTAATAACTTAATTTTTTTCTTGTCTTTTATTATTCTTTTGATATAGACTTTAACTTTTTGTCCATATCCATATCCTTCTTTGTATTCTGCTAAACCAACTAAATTTGGTTTCAATTCAATGAATATACCATTTTTTTGTTTTTCAACTTCTTTGACAATGCCTTCTACTTTTTCGCCTTCTTTGTAATCTATAACGTTTTCTTCCCATGTACCAAGAAGTTCTTTATGTGTAAATTCAATTCTATTTTGTTCCTTATCGATAGATTTTATCATA
Organism: uncultured Clostridia bacterium; assembly: GCA_947625895.1. Taxonomy (GTDB): domain Bacteria; phylum Bacillota; class Clostridia; order TANB77; family CAG-508; genus UMGS1994. Next base: position 11,019 of record CANQPZ010000015.1, read on the forward strand.
ACTTTTATGTTTTGTCCAATTGAAAATCTTTCCTCAGGGCTCTTTATTCTTGAAACTGAGATATCTTCAATATGAAGTAATCCGGTAACACCATTTTCTGCTTCAACAAAAGCTCCAAATGGTTTTATGTTTTTTACTGTTCCATTTAATATCTCTCCTGGTTTAGCTTCATTTTGAATCCAATTGATATTCTCCGCATTTAATTCTCTTCTTCTGTGTTTTTCTTCCATTTTTTCTCCTCATCTTTCGTTAATTATTATTTTAAAAATTCTGCTACTTCTTCATCCCTTAAATATCTCCATTTTCCAATTGTTAATCCATCTAAGTTAATATTTCCTATTTTACTTCTATGTAAAGCAAGGACCTTTTTTCCAATTGCTTCACACATTCTTCTAACTTCTCTATTTTTTCCTTCATGTATAACTATTTCTAATCTAGTTTTATTGTTTTCCTTGTCCTCCATTATTTTTCTAACTTTAGCTGGGCTAGTAAAAAATCCATCATCTAACGTTACACCATTTCTTAGTTCTTCGATTTTCTCATCTTCTACTTCTCCTTTAAGTGTAACTGTATATGTTTTTGTTATTTCATTTTTAGGATGTGTGACTTTATAAATGAAGTCACCATCATTTGTCAATATTATAGCCCCAGATGTATACATATCTAATCTTCCTACAGGAAGTATTCTTTCTTTAACATGAACTAAATCTGTAACTTTATCTCTTCCAAATTGTTCTTTTACTGTTGTCACATATCCAATAGGTTTATTTAATAGTATATAAACTTTCTTTTCTTCTATCTTAACTCTTTTTCCGTTAAAAGTAACTATATCTTTTTCTGGATCAATTTTTGTTCCTAATTCTGTTACTGTCTTACCATTAACTTGCACTTTCCCTTCTATGATATATTGCTCACATTTTCTTCTTGAATCTACTCCACTATTTGCAAGATATTTTTGTAATCTTTCTTCCAACTTTATTCCTCTTTCTCTAGCTGATCTAAAACATCTTTAAAATATTTTGGTAAATCAGCTGTAAATTCAACATCTTCATTTGTTGTTGGATGTTTAAATTTTATTTTATATGCATGAAGCATTTGACCAACAACATTAAATCTATTTTTTCCATTTGAATAAGTATAATCTCCAACAATTGGATATCCTATTTGTGATAGATGAACTCTTATTTGATGTGTTCTTCCAGTTTCTATGTTTACTTCAAGTAAAGTATTTTCTTTATATCTTTTTAAAACTTTTATATGAGTAATTGCATTTTTTCCGTTTCTATCAACAGCCATTTTCTTTCTATCTTTACTACTTCTAGAAATAGGCATATCTATAGTTGCTTCATTTTCCTTAACAATTCCTCTAACTAATGCTAAATATGTTTTCTTAGCTTTATGGTCTTTTATTTGTTTACTTATATTTATATGTGACTTGTCATTCTTAGCAACTACAATTACTCCTGAAGTATCTTTATCAATTCTATGGACAATTCCAGGTCTTAATTCTCCGCCAATTCCTGAAAGAGAGTCTTTGCATCTTGTCATTATTGCATTTACTAATGTTCCATCAGGATTTCCATTTCCAGGATGAACAACCATTCCTTTTTCTTTATTAACTACAATAATATCAGCATCTTCATAGATTACATTAAGTGGAATATTTTCTGCTTTTAGCTTTACTTCTTTCGGTTCTTCAAGAATTATTTTAATTAAGTCATTTTCTTTTACTTTGTATGATGCCTTTTCTTGTTTACCATTAACAGTTATTTTTTCATCATCAATTAATTTTTGCACCATCATTCTTGAAATGTCTTTATCTAATTCTGCTATAGCTTTGTCTAATCTATTTCCTCCACTTTTTATTACTAATTCTTTTATCATTTCATCATCCTTTTATAGATTGTTTTTAGCATAAATTACAAATCTTTTTTCAACTTCTCTTTCTTCTTTTGTAAGTGGATATACTTTTGTATAATCACTATTGTTCTTTATTTTTTTATTTAAATTCGAATCTTGATAAGTTATTACATGAGTTATTCCGTATTTATTAAAAGTTTCTCTATAGTCATCTGTATTTGTTGCAATGTTTTGAACTTCCATAAATATGTCTTGTCCATCTTTAGGATCTCCTGTTTTAGTATTATACTGTGGTGTATATAGGTCACATCTAGAATCTATCATTACAGGAATGCCTTCAAATATTAGATAACTTCCATAATTATATTCATTAAATAATCTTATATTATTTACATCTAAATTTTCTTTCATCCATTTAACTGCATATATAGGATAATCTTGATTTGTATAATACTCTTGATTAAGTTTTGGTTTTATATTTTGTATTGATACTATAATAAATACCGTTCCCAGTATTACAGCACTATAGAAATTACTTACCAGACTTATAAGTTTCTTTTGTAATTCTGGTGCATATTTTTCAAAAATATCTGCAACAAGTCTAGCTAATATCGGAGTGCAAATTATTAAAAACATAGATACTTGTCTTCTAGCGTTTAATGCCAAATATAAAATTCCTAAATAGTATAGTAAATGTTTTAATTCGATCTTAACGTCTATAAATGTTAGTATTACTATGAAGACTAAGAAGAATGCTACAAAATCTTTATTTGATCCTAAGTCTAATGGTTTATGTTCATTAATTACTTGCAGAGTATTTCCTGACATCGTTTTAAATAAATATGTATATGGTGTAGTTATTCCTGTAGGTGTAAATATTCCCATTACTGCACAAATAAGCATTACAATAAATAATTTTTTTACATTGTCATTTCTCACTACTCTTATTTTATAAGGATTCTTTTTAAGTTCTTCTCTTCTTTTTTGATTTTCTTTAATTCCATTACGTAATTTTTCAATTTTTTCATTATCTTTTTTCAATTTATATATAAGTATTTTGAATTTAGGAATTAAATCAAAAGTTATAATATCTCTTGAAATAAAATACTCTACTAAATATGGTACAAAAAGTACAAAGAAAAAAGGCCAAACTGCCATATGCAAATTAACAATTAATAGAGAAAATATTATTAAGCCTACTGCATATCGTCTTTTTGCACTTTCTAGATATTTTTCTATTAAATATAATGTAAGCACCATAAAAGAGAATGTTAATAGTTGTGCTCTTGCCGCAATATATGGCACCATTAAGTACATTGCCATAAATGTTACTATTGCTGACATAGGTGCATTTTTTGATATCTTATTTGATGTAAGATAAATACTTATTCCAAGTATTATCGTTAAAACAATGCTTGAAATATATATTCCTAAAAATCCGCCAAGTGCATATACTTCATACATTAAAAAGTCATATAACCAGTGTGGAAAAGTATATGGTAGTTCTTGCCAAGAGAATGGATCTTCTCTTAAATTTCCTATTCCATTTTGTGATATGTATTCTCCAACTTTTATTGTATAAAAAGTATCATTCTGTAACCCCTTTGGTGTAATTCCTATACAAAAAATTGCGATGAATATACAAATTATAATATGGAATTTATATCTTTTAATTTTATCTTTGTCTTTCATTTTTAATTCTCATTTCTCTTATGAATTATTTTAAACTTCAAATTCGGCATAAATTGCTGAATGATCAGAATATTTTGTTGTAATTGTTTTGCAATCTATCAATTTTATATTTCTAGAATAAAAAATTGTATCAATACATCCGCTTCCGTTTTTTGAAAACCATGTATCTTCAGTGTTATTAACACCTTCTAAGTATTCTTTTAAGCTTTCATATTCATAATATGTATCATTCTTAGAAAACTCATATTTATGTTTTCCTACTTTTTCTACTCCAACATTAAAGTCTCCACCTACAATTATTACTTCCTTTTCATCTATTTTTTCTAGGATGTTTATTAATTCTTCAGTTGCTAGTTTTCTCTCTTCAAAGTTTGTAGGAAAATGAACAGAAAACAAATTCAATTTTGTTGTTCCAAATGAAATCTTATTGCACAATATTCCTCTTTGTTCGTTATTTGAATCCAATAATGGCATTAGGTAATTCGCTGAATATTCTGTTGGAAAACGACATATAATTCCATCACCATAATAACCATTTTTATATTTGATATTAATTCCCATTGATCTATATGGAAGTTCAATGGCTTTTGAAAATTCATATATTTGGTTCTCGCTGTATACTCTCTGAGTGTACATATCTATCTCTTGCAGAAAAATTATATCTGGCTTATATTTCTTTAAAAATTTTGCTTGTCTTTCTACATCTACATTGCCATCTAAACCTTCTCCATGGCACATGTTAAAAGTTATTGTTTTTAATATCATAAAAAACTCTCCTTTTATGTCGTCATTATATCAAAATATATTTTCAATTACAATATAATGTATTTAATAATTCTTTATTTAAATGTTCTTATAATAAGTTAGATTATTCAAGATTAAAATCAAAAATAGCGGTTTATAAAAACCGCTATCTTATTATTTATTTATCCAACATCTTCTGCTGGTTTATCTTCTTTATCTACAATTTCCATGCTAGATACTGAAACTTCATAAGCAACTCTTATTTCAGAAGTTCCATCTTCAAATTTCTTTTCATATTGTCTACTTTGAACTCTACCAATAATTTTTACTTCAGTTCCAACTTCAATATTTTGGCAAAATCTTGCATTTCTTCCCCAAGCTATGCATGGAATATAATCACTTTTATTATATGCCCTATTAACTGCTAATAATATATCAGCTATTTCTCTGTCGAATGGTGTTTGTCTGTAAATAGGTTTTTTACAGATATAACCTGACAAAACAACTTCGTTTGTTACGATATCTTTCTTTTCTTCTTCATCTTCGCTTTCAGTGTCATTAACTTCAGCGATATCTTTAGCAAATACTGTAAGAACTAATTTGTTCTTTTCATTTTGATAACTATTATAAGATCTAAATTGACCTTCTATAGTTAGCTTTTTACCTATTTCTAGATCTAAGTTTGTTAATAATCTTTCAGATACTGTAATAGGAATAACATCTACAGCTTTACTTAGTCTAGGAACTTCTAAATTAAATATGTAAAATTTTTCTCCATATATTTCATGACTATATGTTTTATCACTTGTAACTTTTCCAACCAATACTAAATGGTTATTTTCAGATAAATTTGTGACCACTATTTTTTCCTCCTTAATTTATCTATGGTATTTTAATTATTTTTTCATAATGATATCTCTTTTGAAACACCTTCATTATAGCACATTTTTCCAGTCTTGTCTACATAAAAAGTTTATATTTTTACCAAAAAAGTTAAAATTTTCATTGAAATTTCCTCATAAATTTGATTTTTTCCATGATTATTATTCAATTTTATTTCTTGACATTCGATTTTTTGTCCATATATATTACTTATTTCACGTTGAACTTCTAATATAATTTCCTCATTTTCATTACTAACAATTGTGATTGTTGCTTTAGGACTAAATCCAAATGTTATTACAGAACATTCTATCTCTTCATCTAGTAATAATAAGTTTTTCTTATAATCTGTATTGATTATTAAATATTTAGTATGTTTAATTATTTCTTTTACTTGGTCAATTTTTTTCATTTCTTCATAAATTAATATGATGTCAAATTTTATGTTTTTTATATTAGCTAATGCGTTTTCATTTATTACTACTAAATTTTCTTCGTTCAATTGTTTTTTTATTTTACTTTCCTTTTCAATTATATTGTTCGAATTTGAAATTATTCCTATTACTGGCATAATAAACCTCTATTCTAATTAAAATATATGCTTTCTTTTCACATTTTTTCCTATTTTTCATAATATATACCAAGCGAAAGCTAAAATGTGTAAAGGATGATTTTAATGGAAATAGAAAAAGATGTATGTCCAGTTGTAAATGTAGATGGATTTATTGAAAAAGGAAAACAATTTGATATGGAAATAATTGTTCCTGAAGATGACAGAAATGTTATATACGGTGTTTTGAAAAACAGACATGGTGATCCTATATCTGACGCTGTTATAAAACTAATTGAAATTGTTAATGAATTTGGTAAAAAAGAAAGACGTCCTGTTTCTCACACTTTCTCTGATAAGAATGGTGAATTTGTTTTTGGTCCTCTTTGCCCAGATAGAAATTATGAAATTCAAATATGGTCAGATAAAGTTAAACATGTGAAAGTTTGTGAAGAATGCTCATATGAAAAGAAAAATTGTTTAAAAGGAACAAAATTAGAGTCTTGTCATGATCATAAATTTCCTTGTGAACCAGAATTACCTTGTGACTGCAAATAATAACTAAAAAAGAAAAGCTTAAAGCTTTTCTTTTTTTATAGCATACCAACTTTTTTTGCAAACTGTTTACCTTTTTTTATCATCTTATTTTTAGTGCTTTTTTTCATATCTTTATACATCATCATGGCTGCTGCAGTTGCCATAGATCCCATGACTGCTCCTTTAAAAAATTTCATCATTTTTTCCTCCTACTCAGATTTCTTACTTTTAGTATTTGATTTTTTATTTTTTGTATACGAAGTATAAATTTCATATATTTGAAAAAAAGCTATAATCATCAAAAAAATTCCAAAAATTCTTTGTAAATTTTTCGTATCTAATTTATTTGAAATAAAGCTTCCTATAAAAGCTCCAATTATCCCATAAATAATTATTCTTTTTGAAACTTTAAAATTAATTTTTTTGTTTTTAATGTTCATTAGTATTGCAACTATTGATGTTGGAATAAAAAAAATCAAGTTTGTTGCTTGGGATACATGCTGTTCTATTCCCATAAATAAAGTAAGGAGTAATATTAAAATTGTTCCTCCTCCCATTCCTAATGCACTTACTATTCCCGCAATAAATCCAAATATAATTTCCATTAAATCACCATTCTGATTGAAACATAAATTAAGAAAATAACAAATAATATATTTAATATCTGATTATTTAACTTTTTTAGTAATATAGAACCAATAATTCCTCCAGCAATTCCTCCTATAGCACTTTTTATTCCTATATTCCAATCAATATATTGATTTTTAAAATAAATTATACAGCTTACTATTACAAGAGGAAGTATGCAAAAAATTGAAGTTGCTCTTGATTCTTTTTCATCCATTTTATCTATTAATGAAAATGCAGGAACTAATATCATTCCTCCACCTGCTCCAAAAAGTCCACTTATTAATCCAGAAAAAAATCCAATTATCCTATTCTTCATATTGTTATTTTTTTCAAATTTTTTTATTTTATACAAAAAAATTGAATCATTATAATTTTGAATGGTTACTTTTTGCAGCGACGCGCAGTTTGGGAAGTGTTTGGCGAATACGTCTTCCTCAAAATTTTAACATACGCCCCAGCAGCCAAATCACGACCAGTAAGGAGCAAAAAAAGTCATCTTCAAAATTATAATAAAACTAGAATTCTTTTAATTTTAAATAATTACTTCTTTCAAAAAATAAAAAAGGTTATTAAAAAATTTAATAGCCTTTTTACTAATTTTATTTAAAATTTTTTTCATCAATATTTTCATCTGGAATAAAATATTTTGTTCCAACCATCTTATCTGGTAAATATTGTTGTTCTACATAGTGCCCTGGAAAATCATGTGGATATTTATATCCTTTTCCATATCCAAAATCTTTCATTCCTTCTGCAGGTGCATTTCTAATATGCATTGGTATTGTTCCAGTGTCTTTACTAGAAACATCACTCAAAGCCTTATCAATAGCCAAATATGATGCATTTGATTTCTTTGATAATGAAACATAGATAGCTGCTTCTGATAAAATAATTCTACTTTCTGGCATTCCAATCATTGTAACAGCTTGCATGGCTGAAGTTGCAACTACTAAAGCTTGTGGATTAGCCAGTCCAACATCTTCTGCTGCTAATATTGCAATTCTTCTAGCTAGAAATACTGGGTCTTCTCCTGCATCAAGAGCTCTAGCCAAATAGAATACAGCAGCATCTGGATCGCTACCTCTCATAGATTTTATCATTGCACTAATATTATCATAATGGCTGTCGCCATCTTTATCAAACATTGATTTTTTCTTATTAAATGATTCTGCTGCAATTTCTTCTGTTATTTCAATTTCACCTTTAGAATTCATTTTTGTAGTAAGTACTGCAATTTCTAATCCGTTTAATGCTGTTCTAACGTCACCACCAGAAATTTCAGCAATTTTATCAATTATGTCATCAGATATTTTAATATTGTATTCTCCTAAGCCTTCTGGAGATTTTAATGCTTTTTTTATTATTTTTATAATGTCTTCTTTTTTTAATGGTTCTAACTTTATAACCATAGATCTTGAAATCAAAGCCTTATTTACTTCAAAATATGGATTTTCTGTTGTTGCTCCAATTAGAATAATTGTACCATCTTCAACATAAGGAAGTAATGCATCTTGTTGTAATTTATTAAATCTATGAATCTCATCAATAAATAATATACATTTTCCTGATGGGTTCAATAATAAATTACTTGCTTCTGCGATTGCATCCTTAATTTCTGAAACTCCTGAAGTAACTGCATTTATTTTTTTAAATTTATATTTTGTTGTTTCACTAATTACTTTTGCAAGTGAAGTCTTTCCACATCCTGGAGGTCCCCATAATATAATGCTAGAAAGTCTATCCGCTTTAATTGTTCTATAAAGTAGTTTATCTTTTCCAACTATATGTTCTTGTCCTACAAAATCATCTAATGTTTTTGGACACATACGATATGCTAGCGGTTGATCCATATTTCCTCCTATTTTTATCATATTTTTTTACAAACTTATTCTGGTATTTTTCCATCTAAGAACATTTGACACCATAATTCTAGATTCACTATTCTCCATACCATTGCAACATCATCTTCATTCTTAAATTTCAAATATTCCTTAGCCTGTTCGATATTTAATATATTTCTCTTTTCAATATTGTCTAATATATTTTCTTCAACATATTTTTTAAATTCTTCATTAGCAAAATAAAGTTCAAATGGAACTCTAACGGCATATTTGGGTTTTTGTGCAAATTCTCTTCCAAAAATATTTTCACTTTCTACTTTCATTATATGCTTGGTTTCACCATATTTAAGTGAGTATGTTTCTGGTAATTTTTGCAAGAATTCGGCTACATCGTTTTGTAATATAGGATATCTTGGTTCAATTTGATGTGTTGCTAATATTTTATTTTGTCTTTCTGTTTCCCCTGACATTGTGAACATATGAAATTCTGCTAATTTTCTAAATGTACTTCCTTTAAACGAATTAAATGCTTTTTTACGTCTTTCTATCAAAGGCTCTATATTATAGTCTTTAAAAAGTTTTTTACATTCATCGATTTGAACTTCTCTTCCAAAATCTTTAAAAAATTCATATGTACCTGGAATATATTTTGCTATACTCTTATTCTCAGCAATATTTTTATATTTTTTGTGTAATTTTTCATGTTTTAAGCATAACAGAGTCATTGTTGATCCTGTTATGGCTTCTGCTTCTTCACCATTAAAAACTAATTTTATATTATCTTCATTAGCTTTTTGAGCTATTCCATAAATTCCTATTGCTGATGGATAAAATATAATTTTTTCAAATGCATAAATAGTTTTTTCTAGATTTTCTAATAACATATCTTTATTTAAATCTATTTTTCTAGTTTCAATTGGTATAATATTTGCAGCTACATCTGCCCATTTTTCTTCATTGTATTTAGGATAATTTTTATTGACCATTGAATATGCTATTGCTTTTCCATCTGGTTTTACAGCTTCTGAAACATATTTAGCAATCATAGTTGAATCTATTCCACCAGACATTTCAGCACCTACTTTTTTAGAATTTCCTAACACCATTTTTACACTTCGTTGCAATAGTTCTCTGAATTTTCTTTCAATTTCTTCTTCTGAAATTTCTGACTCATCATATGGTTTAATATCCCCAATGTTGAAAAATTCAACTTCTTTATAAGTTTTTTCTGATAAGTTAATATCTAGATATATACCTGCATTTAAGTTATTAACATTTTTAAGTAAATTGCAATCTTCGTATGCATAAGTAAAAAGATTATAAACTGATTGCATATTTAATTCTCTTTTAAAGTTTTTTATTTCTATAAAACTTTTCATCTCGCTTGCCCATGCGATGAAATTTTCATTTATTATGTAATTTATTGGCACTAAGCCGAATCTATCTCTAGCAATGTATAGTTTCATTTTTTCAAGATCTAATATAACTAAACTAAACATTCCATCTAATTCTTTAACTAATTTATCAAATCCTATTGTTTTATAAGCTTTTAGCAAAACATCACTTTTGGAATCTTGTTTTTCTGCATCAATGTCCTTCATTTTTTTAACCTGATCAATATTATATATTTGACCATCAAATTGACATATAATCTTTTTATCTTCTGAAATGCTAAAATTGGGATTATCATTTTCTTCTATCTTTAGGAAATTATATCCAATAGTTCCAAAAGAATTTTCTGAGTTTTCGGTTACTATAAATTCCTTATTATCAATATTTATTATTTTCTCAAAGTCAGGTCCTCTATGTCTAATTCTAGACATCATTCTATTTCCTAAATTTTTGTCAATATTTTTGTTAAAATCAAAATTTATACAGCCTATTACGCCACTCATATAATACTCCTTTAAAATTCAGTTTTACAAATTTTTTAGTGCCTGTTTTATTATGTCTTCTGTTGATAATCCTTTAATATTAAGCTTATTAAACACTTTTGTAATTTCACTTTTATTATATCCTAAAATTTGAAGTGCTTGCATAGCTTCATCAGCAAATTCATCATTTATAATTTCAACTTTTTCTTCAGCCTTAGCAATTGCATCTTCTGTTTTTAATTTATCTTTTAATTCTAAAACTATTCTTTGTGCTGACTTACCTCCTATTCCAGGAATCTTTGTTAGTGTTTTTATATCATTTGAAATTATAGCAACCATGAATTGTGATGGAGTAATGTTTGAAAGAGCTCCAATTGCAGTTTTTGCACCTATTCCACTAACTTGAAGAAGTAATTCAAACATTTTTAATTCTTCGTTACTTAAAAATCCATATAAACTTATATTATCTTCTCTAACATGATAATGTGTATATACTTTTACCGTCTTTCCTAAATCATTAAGTTTTGACATTGTTTGATCAGATACAAATATTTTATAGCCGATTCCTCCAACATCTATAACTATTGAATCTTTAGTTTTTTCTTCTAATGTTCCTTTAATATATGCGTACATTTTTTCCTCCGTACCAAACAAATTTTCTTTATTTTATCATATAATATTTTTTTTGCAATACTTTTTTCTAATTTGTTTTTTCCCTTTTATCTTGTATTTTTTTATAAAAGTAATATAATGTCTTTATCAATGTAAGAAAGGATTTTGTTATGGAAAATAATATTTTAATTAAAGATCTATACAGAAATACAGATAAATATCTTGATAAAAATATAAAGATTTCTGGATGGGTAAAAACTGTTCGTGATTCAAAAAACTTTGGATTTATTGAAGTTAATGATGGTTCATTTTTCAAAAATGTCCAAGTTGTTTTTACTGATTCTCTTTCAAATTTTGAGAAAATAAAAAAACTTACAATATCATCTTCAATAATTGTTGAAGGTAAACTTGTAAAAACAGAAAATGCTAAACAACCATTTGAGATTCAAGCAACTTCTGTTGAGACTTTCAGCTTGAGTGATCCTGAGTATCCTCTTCAAAAAAAGAGACATACTTTTGAATATTTAAGAACTATCTCTCATTTACGTCCTCGTACAAATACTTTTAATGCAGTATTTAGAGTTCGTTCAATAGTATCATTTGCAATTCATAAATTTTTTAATGAACGTGGTTTTGTATATGTTCACACTCCAATAATTACTTCAAGTGATTGTGAAGGTGCTGGAGAAATGTTTACAGTTACTTCTTGTGATTTAGATAATATTCCAAAAAATGATAAATCTAAAATGGATTATTCAAAAGATTTCTTTGGTAGACCTGCTCATTTAACTGTAAGTGGTCAATTAGATGTCGAAACATATGCTTTTGCTTTTAGAAATGTTTATACATTTGGTCCTACTTTCAGAGCTGAAAATTCAAACACAGTTAAACATGCTGCTGAATTCTGGATGATTGAACCAGAAATATGTTTTGCAGATTTAAAAGATGATATGAATTTAGCTGAAGATATGCTTAAATATGTTGTTAGCTATGTTCTTGATAATGCTCCTGAGGAAATAGAATTCTTTGATAAATTTGTTTCTCCTGGATTAATAGATAAATTAAATACACTTGTAAATTCTGATTTTGGAAGAATATCTTATACTGATGCAATAAAAGAACTTGAAAAAAATAATGACAAATTTGAATTTCCAGTTACTTGGGGTACAGATATTCAAACAGAACATGAGAGATATTTAAGCGAAGTTGTTTTCGGTAAACCTGTATTCGTTACGGATTATCCAAAAGAAATTAAAGCTTTTTATATGAAACAAAATGATGACGGAAAAACAGTTGCCGCTACTGACTTATTAGTTCCTGGTATTGGAGAATTAATCGGTGGAAGTCAAAGAGAAGATGATTTACAAAAACTTGAGTCTAGAATGAAAGAATTAGGATTAAATAAAGATGATTATTGGTGGTATTTAGATTTAAGAAGATATGGTTCTATTACACACTCTGGTTTCGGTCTAGGATTTGAGAGATTAATGATGTATATTACTGGAATGCAGAATATTCGTGATGTTATACCGTTCCCTAGAACTCCAAAAAATTGTGAATTTTAAAATAATTTATATAAATTTAATTAAAAAGATGGATGTATTGCTACTTACATTCATCTTTTTTTGATTTTACTAAGATTTCGTGATATAATGTTGTTCGACCTTAATAGAAAAATTCTCTACAGGCATTACTTCGTAAGGGAATTTCAACTATTTAGAGAAGGAGGTGTCATTATGGGCTGCGAAAATGCTTTCGTTGAGGATCGGATTATTTCGATAAAGCGAGTTGGCATGCTGGATGAGTTATCGTCTGAGATTTTCATCACTTTCGAACATTCTCCATTCTTCAGTGCGGATAGATTCTGTTATTCGCATTATGAGGATCTTTGGCTGAATGCTAAGGAAGGGATGAAAGTCCACCTGCTTATCGAGGCAGGATGCGTTCAATCTATTCAGCTCAGTTAACCTAGCCTGTTCTGACAGAAGGCCACCCCTGGGTGGTCTTCTAAATTTTTTAAATAAAAAATAAAAAAAGAAATTCTCATACTTATAGAGAATTTCTTTATTGATTTATCTTAATTCTGCTTTTAAATCTTTTTCAAGACTTGCAATTATTTTGTCCATTACTTGATTTATTTCTTCATCAGTTAATGTTCTGTCTTGTTTTCCAAATGTTAATGAAAAAGCTATACTCTTTTTATTTTCATCAATTCCTTTTCCTGTATATACATCAAATACTTCATAACTTTCTAAACTTGAACCAGCAGATTTTTTAATTTTTGTACCTATTTCCTCTGCTGTTACATTTTTATCAATTACTACAGCGATATCTTTTTTGATATTTGGATATTTTGAAATTTCTTTATATTTCATTCTTCCAACTTTTTTGCCTAATAATCTATCTAAGTCAATTTCAAGAATATATACATCTTCTTTTTCAACATTTGGGTGTATTTTTCCTATAATACCAACTATGTCATTATTTACTGATATAAGTGCAGTTTGTCCTGGATGCATTTCTTCAGGAGTTTTGTTTTCGTCTTTAACAAAACTATATCTTCCATTATATCCTAAATAGTCTAAGATTTCTTCTGCTACACCTTTTACTATATAGAAATCTACTTTTCTTTTTTCTATTCCTACATAGTAATCTCCAGTCATTAATGCTCCTAATTTTTGAGTTTCTGAATATTCTTCTCCTACTTTTTGGAATGATTTTCCTAATTCAAAAATACAAACATCTTTATTATTTCTAGCTTTGTTATATTCATAAATTTTGTATAAAGCTATTGATAGACTATGTCTTAGCGTATTTTTATCTTCTGATAATGGAGCTAAAAGTTTTACTGGTTCAGTATCGTCTTTTGTAAACATTTTACTGTCAGCTTCAGGAACTAAAACATAAGATAATGTTTCATTTAATCCTAAATCTATCATTTTATTTCTAATTTGTCTTGATACTTTGTCATAACTTCCCATCTTAGGTAATATATCTGGAAGCTTTCCTTTGATATTGTTTACTCCATATATACGTCCAACTTCTTCAATTAAATCTTCTTTTATATCTATATCAATTCTTCTACGTGGTACAGTAACATGAATAATTTCACCTTTAACTTCTGATTTAAAGCCAAGTCTTCTAAATACATCTAATATATCTTTTTCTGATATTTCCATACCTAAAATTGCATTTATATTTTTAGCAGTTATATCAATTTCTTTATCACTTAAGTCTGATTTATCGTATTTTGCTGTTCCGCCAACAACTTCACCTTCTGCATATTTTTCAAGAAATGCACATGCTCTTTCAGCAGCCATATATGTTCTATTTGGATCTAATCCTTTTTCAAATCTATTGCTTGCTTCACTTCTTAAAATTGAATTTGAAGTTCTTCTAATTTTAACTGAGTCAAATATTGCAGATTCAATAATTATATTTTTTGTTTTTTCAGTAATCTCAGTTTCTAGTCCTCCCATAACGCCAGCTAATCCTATTGCCTTTTCACCATCTGAAATTACTATATCTTCTGATTTTAATGTTCTCTCAATTCCATCTAATGTATATAGTTTTTCGTCTTCTTTTGCCATTCTGACTTCTAAGCATCCTTTTAGGCAGTCAGCATCATAGAAATGAAGTGGTTGACCTGTTTCTAACATTACGTAGTTACTTATATCAACAACATTATTAATTGGTCTTATTCCTGAAGCAATAAGTCTATTTTTAATAAAATCAGGTGATTCTTTTATAACTACATTTTTTACTTTTTTAGCAAGGAAAATTGAACAGTTATCAGTATTTACTTTTACTTTAAATGAATCATTTATATCTTCCTTATTTTCTTTATGAGTTAAATCAATATCTTTTACTTTCTTGTCGTATATTGCTCCAACTTCATATGCCATACCTAATATGCTTAAAAGATCTCCTCTATTAGCTGTTAAATCAAAGTCAATAACATTATCATTCATTTTCATATATTCTATAGGATCTTTTCCTACAGGTGCATCAAGTGGTAATTCGTGAATTCCAGCTTTATCTTCTTCTTTTAAGAATTTGCTTTCTAGACCAAGTTCAGCAATTGAACAAATCATACCATTTGATTCTTGACCTCTTATGATTCCTCTTTTTATTTTACCTCCTGGTAAATCTGCACCATCTTGAGCAACTATAACTTTTAAACCTTTTCTGACATTTGGTGCTCCGCAAACGATATTCAACACTTCTTTTCCAATATCTACTTTGCAGCAATGTAAGTGATCAGAATCAGGGTGCATTTGACAATCAACAACTTCACCAATTATTAATTTAGTTACATTTAATAATGGTCCAGCTTCATCATACTCATTTCCGGCATTAGTCATATCTTCTGCTATTTTCTTAACATCTATATGTTCATCTAGATCAACGTAATCTTTCAAAAAATTAATACTTAATTTCATTTTCTTCATCCTTTCTATCAAATTGGTTTAAGAATCTTACATCGTTTTGGTATAATAGACGAATATCTGTTATTCCATATTTAAACATTGCAAGTCTATCTAGTCCAACACCAAATGCAAATCCTGAATATTTATCTGGATCATATCCATTCATTCTTAAAACATTTGGATGAACAATTCCAGAACCTAAAAGTTCTATCCATCCTGTCTGTTTACATAGATTACATCCCTTTCCTCCACATTTAAAACATGTTACATCAACTTCATAAGATGGTTCAGTAAATGGGAAATAACTTGGTCTGAATCTTAGTTCTGTATTTTGACCTAGCATCTTTTTCATAAATACTTCTAGAGTTCCTTTTAAGTCAGCAAGTGATATATTCTTATCAACAACTAATCCTTCAACTTGGTTAAATTGATGAGAGTGTGTTGCATCATCTTCTCTTCTAAATGTCTTTCCTGGAACTATAACCCTTATTGGAGTTTTTTCTTCATTTGCCATCATAGTTCTAGCTTGAACAGCAGATGTTTGAGTTCTTAATAAATATTCTGTAGTTATATAGAAACTATCTTGCATATCTCTTGCAGGATGTCCTTTAGGTAAATTTAATCTTTCAAAACAATATTCATCAGTTTCTAGTTCAGGTCCTGTTACAACATCATATCCCATAGAAACGAATAAATCTTCAACTTCTTCAATAACTCTGTTTAGAGGATGTTTACTACCTCTTTTAATTTTTTGGCTTGGAAGTGTAATATCAATTTCTTCACTAGCTATTTTTTTAGCTAATTCTTCTTTTTCAAGTTCTGCTTCTTTTTCTTGAATTTTAGCTTCAAGCTCTTCTTTGCATGTATTAACTAACGCACCTATTATTGGTCTTTCCTCTGAAGAAAGATTTCCCATTCCTCTTAATACACTTGTTAATTCTCCTTTTTTTCCAAGATATTTAACACGAATATCATTCAACTCTTTTAAATCTGTTGTTGCTTTGATATTTTTTAGTGCTTCATCTTGAATTTTCTTAATTTGTTCTTTCAATTTAATTCCCTCCGTTTTTCTTTTTAGATGATACTATAATTTCAAATGAAACTTTTATATAAGAACAATAGCGGACATTTTTATATATCACACTATTTAATTTCATTGCAAAGTCCGCGTCAATTGTTCGCCCGCCAAAATTTCTTTAGAAATTTTGTGTGGATTTGCAGCGAAGCTTTTTTATATAATAGGAAAGTTTAAAGAACTTTCCTATTATATAAAAAAACATCTCATCCTTAATAGGACGAAATGTTATTTCCGTGGTACCACCTAATTTTATTAATTAAATAATTAACCTTATTAATAGCTATAACGTAGCAAACGATTATACTTTTAATATAATATCTCCAAAGTGAAATTTCAATTTAGCATGTATAACAAGCTCACAGCTTATAACTTGTTTTCTCTTTCTACACTAGTTCTAAATCTACTAAGCTTCTTCATCGATTTTTTATATGATTTATTATTTTAGCATGATTTTTTATTTTTTGCAATACTATTTATTTAATATCTGATATTACCCATCTGTCATTATTAAGAACATAATTAACTTCCATGTTTTTCTCAGCTGATTCTGTTCCATCGACAGTTGTCTTATACCATACTTTAAGTGAATATCTAGTAGCTGTATTATTTTCAACTTCTTGTCTTGTTATTTCATATGTTTCTTCTGGTTGTGTTTTTGTAGAAACATAAGTTATTCCATTAGATTCTTTATATATGTCTTTATATTCTCTATTAAAGAAATCTTTTGTTAGATAATTTTCGAACTTTCTTCTAACATTATCATATAAAATGTCAGTTCTATAAAATGTATCTTCTTCTATTTTATCATAAGCTTCAAATTGTTGATTTGTTGCAAACCCATAAGTCTCAAGTACAGATTGTGGGTTTGATACAACTTTTGATTTTACACTTAAATATGACTTTAATAATTCAACAGCTTTATTTTCATCAATTTCTTTAAAAACAATTGATTCTTGAGCTTGAGTTTTTAGTTCATCTAAAGCATCTGATGCCCTATTAGTATACAAATAAAAGAAAACTGCAATAATTGCAATTAATATTACAATTATTATAACTAATGTTGTTAAATTTACAGTGAAAACACTATCTTCTTCCTTATTATTTTTGTTTTTTTCTTCTACCTCTTCTTTTGACATTTGTTTTCTTTTCCTCCAAATCAACTTTATATTCTTCTTTTGTACTCATTATTTCGTTTATTGTATCTGTAATACCATCTTTTAAGTATTTTCTATCTTTATCTTTAGGTACTTTTTTCTCTTCAGTCTCATAGTAATCTATTCTCTTCATTAACTTTGAAAAGACATTTTTTTCAATAGTTTTGTATGGATTAATTTTTCCTAGGAAAAATCTTGTCGCCTTTGAAAAAACTCTTGGACCTTTAATGTTTCTTTGAATTTGCTGTTCTTTTGACTCAATTGCCTTACTTATTGCCATGTCTTTTTCTTCATTTTTTCTTTTTAAGCTCATTTTTATTCTGCTAATTTTTGTTTCATTTCTTGTAATTTCATCTTGAAGATTACATATCTTTTCTCTAATTTCATCATCACTATTATCAGCTTTAGACTTTGCTATATTTTCTTCTTCTATCAATGCATATATCTGCTTCATAATAGAAACATTTTTCATTTCTTCTTCTAAAGTTTTTAAGTGATTATAAATTATATCTGCATCGTAGTAATTAGCTAATTCTTCTAAGTCTACTCTATATCTATCCATTATCTCATTAAGTCTATTTTCTATTTGAGTATATTTTTTCAAATTATCTAAAACTTTTTTATTTATTGAATTAATTCCAAATGTTAAGGCATTTTTCTCATTTTCAACTTTTGAATTAACTAATATTTCACTTTTTCTATATTGTAAGGCTGAGTATATTATTGATATTGTCTTTGAAAGTTCTTCGTATTTTTCTATTAAATTGTTAAATTCATTATAATTGTTATCTTTTTGATTTTTCACAAACTTTCTGCCCCTTTATTTTATTATTTTCCTAATTTCCTTTTTAGTTTTTATTTTTTCTTTTTCAATATTATCTAATAATTCTTCAAACTCTTCAGCAGTCATTAAATCTAAATTATACACTTTATTATCAAAAGCAAGTGTGCCTAGACTCATCCAGTAACCTCCTGTTTATAATTTATAAGCGGACTTTGTTTCATTGTCCGCTTATATTTTAAATATTCAAAGTTTGTTTATCATTTCCATTTATTTTTACTTTATACAAATTGTATTCATAATAATTATCTTCTACTTTATCTGTATAGTAAATCCAATCATCAACTACACAAATATAAATGTTTTCAGATCCTATGTCTACAATTTTCTTTTCGTTGCTTCCATCAACCTTTGCTTTATAAATGGCTTTATCTTCATCTTCTTTAGTTGCGTAATATAATGTACCTTTGCAAATGTTAAATGTTTTTACTTTCTTTGAAACGATTTCTGTATCACTTTTATCTTTGATATTTAATCTCATTAAGTGATCATTTGCTCTACTAATGTAGTAAACGTTGTTAGATATTACTTGGAATGTTCCAATTCCTTTTTCTAATTCTTCAACAGAATTTCCATTCTTTTTCATTCTCTTGAATTCACTATCTTTTGTTAGATAGTATATATATTGTCCATCAATTTGGAAATAATCTATTTCTTCATCTGAAATTTGTTGTCTTTTTTCTCCATTAACTTTTACTTTTTCTATTTTATAATCTGAATTTAAATAGTAAATCCATCCGTCACTAATATTCATTGCAGAATCATCTATTGTTGTATTTTCTATACCATCAACAACAATTTTTTTGTTTGATCCATCTGGTTTCATTTTTACTATTTGTTTAATATAGTTTCCATTATCTTGCGCATTTACTGCAATATAATATAATTGACCTTTATATTCTGTAAGGGATTTTACATATTGATCTGAATTAACAAGTTTAGCATTTCCTTTTTTATCTATTTGATAAATTCCTCTGTTTTCTTCAGAAGGTGCACCTATAACAGTATTGCTTATATATACTTTGTTACCTTTTTCAGTTACAAATCCAGTATTGTTAAGGTTTCCTATTATTTTGTCTGCTTTACTTGCTTGTGATGAAATAATTATTGAAACAATTGTTATTATTACTAATGCAATAACTATTATTGAACAAATAGTTATGACTCTTTTCTTTTCTGGCTCTAGTTCTTTGTATTTTTTTGAAAAGTCTTTTAGAAATTTAAATTTTTCTTTCATTTCCATACCTCTCTTTTTTCTTTTGCATATTTTAATTATATATATAATGCTAAAATATTTCAACTAATTTATTAATTATTTTAAATACATTACAACTCTAAATCCTACACTTAAATTTGAAGCATCGTCAGATTGAGCTCTAGTTGAGATTGGATATAAGTTTCCATAGTTCCAATATCCTCCACCTCTACCAATATGGTATATTTCATGGTCACCACATTGTTCTGTTGTTAATTCCCAGACATTTCCTCCCATGTCATAAATGTTATTAGCACACCATCTTTCATTACTTGCAGTTTCAGCGGATCTATTTAATCCATCGATACTGTTCTGGTAATTTCCATAATCTGTTGATTCATCAATATTTATTCCGCAAGACCTCATCCAGTTACAAGTTGTATCCCAAGCATAACTATTTATCAAATCAGTTTGGAAATAATCATTCTTTGGATACATATTCATAGACGCATTTTTAGCATTTTGCCATGTTATTTGTGTCCAAGGTGAAACTCCAGCTTTTGAAATTGCTAAACCTGTTGATTCATCTAAACCAGCTTCAAATCTTGCAACATAAAAACCTTTATAATTTTTTACAGAGTCATCATATTCAAGATTGTAATCTGCTATATCCTTAAGATTTACTGAGTCCCAGGCTTCTACTGAAACTCCTTCACCATTGTTAGCAAAAATTTGTCTTGCATATGAATTAAAATTTTCAACTGGTACCCAAACGAATTGATTTCCGTTAGAATCTTCTATTACGGCTCCATCGCCTGAATTTCCTCCTATATAATTAAATGTTGGAGGTACAGGAATAGTTCCACCATCATCTGTTTGTGCTTTTGTTATCTCACCAGTGATTTGTCCTTCATCATCTTCCCTTTGACCAGGATTTTCTGTTTCGTTTTCTTCAGTTTCATTTTCTGGTAATTCAGGATACTCAGTATCATTTGTAACATTATTTAAATTATAACTAATTGTCTCTTTTTTGTTTGTACTACTAAATACTCCAATTAGAATAAGTGTTATTATCATCAATACTATTATTACTACTCCAGCTATTAAAAAAGCTTTCTTGTTCATATTTATATTCATATCTATGACCCTTTCTATTAGTAATGTTTGTGCATTCTTATTTTTTCTTTATTCTTAAATTATTATATCAATTTTTGAGGAATCCAATTCTAAATAATTTGCTAAAAAAATTTTTTATTCTCTTTAATATACTGATTTAACTCTAACATAACTTTAAAATTTTATCAATACTTTTAATATATAAGAAATATAATTTTTTTATTCTGTTCTAAGTACTAAATTTTGTTAATCAATTTACTATTATATAAAAAAAGAAGGGGTGCCTTTAGTGGGCACCCTATTCTTCTAGTCAGGCTCTCTGTAGGTAATGACGTATGATTCGCCTTTACCGTAGGTACTAAGCCTTGTGCTGATATCTACAATTTCATATTTTTCAAAATCAAGCGAGCTGTAGAATTCGGTGTACTCAGACTGCTTGCGTGTTTTGAATAAATAGTATTTGTAAGACACAGCACTTGCGTTGTCATCCGGATTGGTCATGTACGTAACGACATAGGATTCGCCTTTGCCGTAAGTCGACATTCCTGTAGTTATGTCGATGATATGAATTTTAGCATCATTGTCGGTTAGAAATTCTAAGTATTCCTTATCATCTCTAGTGCTAAAGATCAGCACAGTATCCGACGGTTCATTGCTAACTTCATCATCAATGGTAACCACTGAACTTGACTCACCGCATGCGCAAAGCATAAGTGCCAAGCATATGACCAACACAAAAACGAGCCTCTTCATTCTGCTATTCCTCCCAACAATAGTTGTTATCGAGTTTTTTTGGTGTATGATGCCATTCTTATTGTAGTTCGCATGGCTACGAATGATAAATTAATTATATCATAATTTACATAAAATTTCAATTTAAAAGCCCTCCCAATCGTCTGGGAGAGCAACAATTTTTAATAAAAACATTTTATTCTTTTAAACTATTCATTAATTCCTT
>CANQPZ010000016.1 GCA_947625895.1 uncultured Clostridia bacterium
TATATACTCACCAGTATTATCATATACAGTAGAAATGAAACATAGTAGTACATTTGATGATGAAATTGTAATTGAAACAAGCGTTAAGAATTATAATAGCGTAAAACTAGAAATGCAATATATAATAAAAAAAGATGATAACATAATTGCAACAGCAACAACAAAACATTGTTTTACAAATCAAGAAGGACTTCCTTTAAGAATTAACAGAACTTTACCAGAACTAGATAAAATATTTAAAGAAGAATTTGAAAAAAATAAATAGGAAGAGATTTAATGGGAACGTTTATAAATATAATTAAAGAACATATTCAATATAGACATCAAATTTTTAAACTAGCATTTACAGACCTAATAAAAACATACAGAGGAGCAATCTTAGGATGGAGCTGGGCAATTATAAAGCCAGCTGTTACAATATTCGTCTATTGGTTTGCATTTACATTTGGTCTAAGAGCAGGAAGAGATGTCTCTGGATATCCATTTTTCTTATGGATGATTGCAGGTCTAATTCCTTGGAATTATATGAATGAAATGCTACTTGCCGGAATGGAATCACTTATAAAATATAGATATCTTGTTACAAAAATAAAGTTCCCAATATCAACAATTCCAACCTTTGTTAATTTTTCAAAATTAATTATCTTTTCGATATTATTATTAATAGTAATTATTATATTTATGCTGTTTGGATTTATGCCTGATTTATATACTTTACAAATTTTATTCTATGCATTGTTAGCATTTATATTTTTCAATGTTTGGGGAATACTTTCTTCAATGCTTGCTGCAATAAGCGTTGATTTCACAAACTTCATTAAAGCAATTATAACAGCAATATTTTGGCTTTCAGGAATCCTTTGGAATACAAATAATATTACAAATCCATGGGGAAAAGCATTTTTCTTATTTAATCCAATAACTTATTTAATAAATGGATTTAGAAATTGCTTTATATATAAAGTAGCATTTTGGCAAGAGCCATTACAACTAGGATGTTTTTGCTTAGTACTATTGGTCTTAACTATTGTAACTGTTAGAATATATAAAAAACTTAGAAAAGAAATCCCAGATGTATTATAAAAGAGGTTAATTTTAATGAATGAAAATGTCATTGTATTTAAAAATGTAACAAAAAAATATAGACTTTTTAATAGTAGAAGAGCAAGGTTATTATCTGTATTTACAAGGAGAATAAAATATATTACAAAAGTTGCAGTTGATAATGTTTCCTTTAAAATAAAAAGAGGAGAAACAGTTGCTATTCTTGGTAAAAATGGTGCTGGTAAATCTACGATTCTAAAAATAATTACAGGCGTTGCCTTCCAAAATGAAGGAGAAGTTGAAGTTAAAGGAAGAGTTAGTGCTTTACTTGAGCTTGCTACAGGATTTGAAGAAAATTTTACAGGTAGAGAAAATATATATCTTAAAGGAGATTTACTAGGAATTCCTAAAGATGAAATCAAAGAATTAGAAAAACAGATAGTAGAATTTGCAGAATTAGAAGAATACATTGATCAACCAATAAAAACATACTCTAGTGGTATGAGAGCAAGACTAGGTTTTGCAATATATATTAATATAGAGCCAGAAATATTAATAGTTGATGAAGTACTTAGTGTAGGAGATAAAGAGTTTGAAAAGAAATGTCTGAAAAGAGTAAATGAAGTTATTGAAAAAAATAATGTTACATTACTTTTTGTTACTCACTCAACAGAAACAGCTAAAAAATTCTGTAAGAGAGGCATAATATTAAATCAAGGAAAGTTGACTTTTGATGGAGATATAGATAAGGCTGTAGAATTATATGATAATAGTATAAATTGACAATGCATTTTAGAATTGTTATAATAACAAATGCACGTAGAAAATAAGCAACACTATTTGCGTGAAAACAAGTAGGGTTGTTTTTATTTGTAGAAAAGGAGATAAAAATGGATCAAGAGGAGAATATACTTGGAAAAGAAAAAATTAGAAAATTATTAATAAAATTTTCAATACCTAGCATAATATCACTACTTGTAAATTCTTTATACAATATAGTTGATCAAATATTTATAGGTAGAGGAGTAGGATATTTAGGCAACGGAGCTACAAATGTCGTATTTCCACTCGTAGCAGTAGCACTTGCTTTTTCTTTAATGATTGGAGATGGAACATCAGCATTATTAAGTTTAAAACTAGGTGAGAAAAAGAAAGAAGAAGCAGAAAAAGGAGTTACAACAGGAATAATATTATCAATAATAATATCAGTTGTTTTATGCTTAATAAGTTTATTGTTCTTACCACAACTACTTAAATTATTTGGATGCACAGATGTTCTAAGAGAATATGCATTAAATTATGGATATATAATTGCTATAGGTTTACCATTTATGATGGTGGGAATATCTCTAAATTCAATCATAAGAGCTGATGGAACACCTAAATTTGCAATGGCATCAATGGTAACAGGTGCAATATTAAATACAATTTTAGATCCAATTCTTATATTTGTTTTTAATATGGGAGTTCAAGGAGCAGCTATAGCAACAATTTTCAGTCAATTTGTAACTTTAGTAATGAATGCTTTATATGTAAGAAAATTTAAAACAATACAAATAAATAAAAACAACTTCAGATTTAAACCTAGAACAGCTGCAAAAATAGCTTCATTAGGAATAAGTAGTTTTATTACTCAAATGAGCTTTGTTCTTGTAATGTCTGTAGAAAATAATTTATTAGGCAAATATGGAGCAGATTCAAAATTTGGACCAGAAATACCAATTACTGTTCTTGGAATAGTAATGAAAATAAGCCAAATATTAAATAGTATAATCATAGGATTATCATCAGGGGCACAACCAATATTAGGCTATAATTATGGTGCAAGAAAGTTTGATAGAGTAAAGAAAACTCTAAAAATTGTATTATTAACAAGTGTAACAATTAGTACAATAGCATTTATATTATTCCAAACAATACCCGATAAATTAATATTAATATTTGGTAGTGGAGATTCAAATTATATGGAATTTGCATGCTTAGCATTTAGAATATATTTAATGCTTTGCATTGTTAATGGAATTCAGATCCCATCTGGTATATTCTTTCAAGCAATTGGGAAAAGCATAAAAAGTGCAATATTATCAATTTCAAGACAAGTTTTATTTTTAGTACCAGCAATAGTAATACTTGGAAGCTTATTTGGAATTATGGGAGTACTTTATGCAGGTCCTGTTGCAGATGGTCTAGCATTTATAATATCTGGAATATTAATATTATTTGAACTAAAAAATCTTGGAAAGAAAACAATAAAAAGTGAAGCTTTAATAGATGATACAAGTACAAATAATATTTTAAGTGAACATACAGTAATAACAGTTTCAAGAGAATACGGTTCTGGAGGAAGATATGTTGCAAGACTTGTTGCAGATAAGCTTGGAATAAAATTTTATGATAAAGACCTAATAAAGCTTACAGCAGAGGAAACAGGATTATCAGAAGAATACATTGAAGAAAACGAACAAAAAAGAGATGCTACATCAACTTTAGATAGTGTAGTTTATAATGGATTATCTAATGCAGATGAATTATTTGTTAAAGAATCAGAAATGATTAAGGAAGTAGCAAATAAAGAATCATGTGTAATCGTTGGAAGATGTGCTGACTTTATATTAAAAGATTATTCTAATGTTCTTAAAATTTTTGTTTATAGTAATGAAGAAGACAAAATTGAAAGAGCTACAAAATTCTACGGAATGGAAAAGGAAAAAGCTAAAAAAGAAATTAAAAGAATTGATAAACTAAGAGCAAATCATTATAAATACTACACTGGACGCGATTGGAAAGAATACTCAAACTATGATATTTGTATTAATAGTGATATATTTGGAGTTGAAAAAGCTGCAGACATAATTTGCAAAATGGCAATGACCGGAGATTACAAAGAAAAAGATAATGCTGAACTGAAAACATCAGAACCAGTTAAAATATAAATTACAATAAAAAAGAAAGAGGAAAAGAAAATGAACAGAGAAGAAGCTTTTGAGATTTTAAAAAAATATAATAAAGAAGAATTTCATATTAGACATGCATTAACAGTTGAAGGAGTAATGAGATACTTCGCAAGACAAGAAGGAGAAAATGAAGAGCATTGGGGAAATGTTGGTCTACTTCATGACATTGATTTTGAATTATATCCAGAAGAACATTGCAAGAAATGTATTGATCTATTAAAAGAGAATAATGTTGATGATAAAACTATTCATTCAATATGCAGTCATGGATATGGAATTTGTTCAGATGTTGAACCAACAGAAAAAATGGAAAAAATATTATTTGCAACTGATGAATTAACAGGCTTAGTATGGGCAGCTGCAAAAATGAGACCATCAAAAAGTACTCAAGATATGGAAGTATCAAGTTTAAAGAAAAAGTATAAAGATAAGAAATTTGCAGCGGGATGTTCAAGAGACATTATACAAAAAGGAGCAGAACAACTTGGCTGGTCACTAGATGAACTATTTGAAAAAACAATTTCAGCAATGAGAGTCGATGAAGATAAAATTAATAAATACATGGGAGAGAATTATTAATGATATAATTAAAAAAGTAGGATATACTTTTAAATGTATATCCTACTTTTTTATATAATAGGAAAGTGCTCTGCATTTCCTATTATATAAAGGCTTCGCCAAATTTGCACACAAATTTTTTAACAAAAATTTGGCGCTTAGAACAAAGACGCGGACAATTTAGGATAATTTTTCCTTTTGCAGAGCATTAATTTTCCGCTTTTGTTCTATTAATTTTGTGAAAATTTTTGCTTAGCTGTATTGATTTCATTTTGATCTGCTGTATTAGTTTTATACCAACCTTTTTCAGACATTAAATTATAAACTTTATTCTGCATATTTAAAGAAGTTTGTAATGCATCTTTAAATGCATCATGAACTTCTGCAGTTGTTGATTCAATTGAACCATGTAAATATAAGTCACAAACGCCTTTTAATACAAGTAACTCATTTTCCATTAATTTTTGATCATTCATTTTATTCACATTCCTTCCTATAATTATAATAAATTTAAAAATTTATTATATAATTCACAATGTTGTTGTTCCAATTCTGCCATACAAGCAGCTAATTTTGGATCTTGAAGTTGAGTTGAAGCTTTAGTTGAACATGACTTCATAAATTGTTCATGTCCTAGAGCATCTTCAACGTATAAAAGTTCTTTATTTGTCATAATTTATCACCACCTAAAATTATTATTAACGTTAAAAAAATAAATATTCAAAAATAATTTTAAAAAATTTGCAAAATATTTAAATTTAAGGGAAAAATAGTATTGTTAACCTTGACAAACATTTCATAAGATTATATAATGTTAACCGTGATTAACATTAAGGAGAAGAATATGGTATCAAAAGCATTTGAAGAATATTTAAAAACTATGTACATACTAAAAAAACAATCAGGAAATGTGCGTGTTACAGATGTTGCAAATAAAATGAATTGTACCAAACCAAGCGTTAATAAAGCATTACATAATTTAAAAGACAATGGTTTAGTTAATTATGAGTCATATGGAACAATAGAACTTACTGAAGAAGGAGAAAATCTTGCAAAAAAGATATTAGAAGCATATGACATTATTTATTTGTTTTTAAAAGATGTATTAAATTTAAATGATGATGAAGCTAGAGAAGAAGCTGAAAAAATGAAATCAAATCTAAACGATAATACTATAAATGAATTAGCTAAATATGTTCATAAAGTATTAGACTTAAACAGTTTAGATTGTAATTATGATATAAACCAAGAAAAATGTAGATCTTGTGTTAGAAGAAAAATCAACTAATTGAAAGGAACTTAAAGTTATGAGTGAAAATTTATTAGAAATAAAAGATTTATACGTAAGCGCTGGAGAAAAAGAAATATTAAAAGGCATAAATCTTAAAATAAATAAAGGAGAAATTCATGTAATAATGGGTCCAAATGGTTCAGGTAAATCTACAACAGCAAACGCAATATTCAATAATCCATCATACAAAAAGACTAATGGAAAAATTGAATTCTGCAATGAAGATATAACAAATTTAAGGACAGATGAAATTGCTAGAAAAGGTGTTTTTATGTCTTTCCAATTGCCAGAAGAAATACCTGGTGTATCTGTAACAAACTTTTTAAAATATGCCAAAAATAAAGCAACTGGTAAACCTGTTAAAATATTTGAATTTAAAGATGAATTAAAAAAATATATGGATGAACTAAACATGAATCCTAAAAATATGGAAAGAAGTTTAAACGTTGGATTTTCAGGAGGAGAAAAAAAGAAAAATGAAATATTACAAATGCTTGTTCTAAATCCAAAACTTGCCATATTAGACGAAACTGATTCTGGTCTTGATGTTGATGCTATAAGAACAGTTTCAAAAGGTATTGAAATGTTTAAGAATAATGAGAATGGGGTTTTAATAATTACTCATAATACAAAAATATTAAGTAGTTTAAAAGTTGATTATGTACATGTTTTAGTTGATGGAAAAATTGTTAAAACTGGAACTCAAGAATTAGCAAAAGAAATAGAAGAAAAAGGTTATTCTCAATACAAATAAACGAAAGGAATAAAAATGTCTAAATCAAATATTGAAGAAATAAATAGAAATATTTATGATTTTAAAAATAAAGATGAATATGATTTTAAAATAAAAAAAGGTTTAACACCTGAAATTATTGAAGAAATCTCAAATCAAAAAAATGATCCAGATTGGATGAGAGAATTTAGATTAAAAGCGTTAGAAACATATAACAAACTAGAACTTCCAACTTGGGGACCTGATTTATCAGAATTAAATATGGATGAAATTGCAACATATGTTAGACCTAAAACAAGTTTAAATAATTCATGGGATGATGTTCCAGATGATATAAAAGATACGTTTGATAAATTAGGAATACCAGAAGCTGAAAAAACATCACTTGCTGGAGTTGGAGCTCAATATGACTCAGAAGTTGTTTATCATAGTATGAAGGAAGACCTTATAAAACAAGGTGTTATTTATACAGATATGGAAACAGCTGTAAGAGAATATCCTGAGATGGTAAAAGAACATTTTATGAAATGTGTTCCAGTAAATGATCATAAATTTGTTGCATTACATGGAGCAGTTTGGTCAGGAGGATCTTTTGTATATGTTCCAAAAGGAATAAAAGTTGAAGTTCCATTACAATCTTACTTTAGACTTAATTCACCAGAATCAGGACAATTTGAACATACTTTAATTATAGTAGATGAAGGAGCTAGCTTACATTTTATTGAAGGTTGTAGTGCTCCTAAATATAATAAAGTTAATTTGCATGCAGGTTGTGTTGAATTATATGTTAAGGACAATGCATATTTAAGATATTCGACAATTGAAAACTGGTCAAAGAACATGCTAAATCTAAATACTAAAAAAGCAATAGTAGGAAAGAATGCAAAAATGGAATGGGTTTCAGGTTCATTTGGATCAAAAATCTCAATGCTTTATCCTATGAGTATATTGAACGGAGAAAATGCAAAAACAGAATTTACAGGTATTTCATTTGCAGGTAAAGGACAAAATCTAGATAATGGATTTAAAGTCGTTCATAATGCACCAAATACATCAAGCTTAGTTAATGCAAAATCAATTTCTAAAAATGGAGGAATTTGTACTTATAGATCACTTGTTAGAGTAAATGAAATTGCAAAAAATTCAAAATGTTCTGTTTCATGTGAATCTCTAATGTTAGATGATATTTCAAGATCTGACACTATTCCAACTGCTGATGTAAGAACTGATGAAGTTGAATTTTCTCACGAAGCAAAAATAGGGAAAATAAGTGATAAAACTATTTTTTATTTAATGAGTAGAGGTTTAACAGAAGAAGATGCAAAAGCTATGATAGTAAGAGGTTTCGCATATCCAATTTCAAAAGAATTACCTGTTGAGTATGCAGCAGAAATGAATAATCTTATCAATTTAGAGCTCGAAGGCTCTATTGGATGATTTTTTTAATTATCTAAGCTTGTTATTAAATAAAAATTAAATATGAATTTTCTCGCTCCTTACTGGTCGTGATTTGGCGGCTGGGGGCGTGTATGTCCAACTCTCGAGAAAGACGTATTCGCCAATCACTTCCCAAGCTGCGCGTCGCTGCGAGAATTAATATTTAATTTTTATTATTTAATAATTTAAAAAAGTTTTAAAAAATAATCTGAAAGGGAAATAAAATGATTACTATAAATGAAACTCCAATTAGAACAGCAAGAAATTTTAATATAAATAATATTAAAATAGATGAATTAAATATTAAAAAAGAAATATTACCATTTAATAGTTTCAAAATAAATAGTGAAATTTCAGTTTTAGAAGATGTTTCAAATTCAAATCTTACTTATGGTTTAGGACATGAATTAGAACAACAAGTTAAAGAAAATTCTAACAAGAAAATAAAATTAATAATTGATAAAGATTATACAGAACCTATTGAATTAGAGTTTCTTTTAAATAAGAATAATCCATGTCTAATTGAAAATATAGAAATTATAGTTGAAGAAAATAGAAAAGCAAATGTAATTATTAAATATAAAACAGAAGAGGATTTGGAATTTTATCATAATGGAATTATAAAAGTAATTTCAAAAGAAAATTCATTATTAAATATAAGTGTAGTAAATTTATTAAATACAAAAACTAATAATTTTATTTGTATTGAAAATCTAGAATCAGATAATGCAAACATAAATTATACAATAATTGATTTAGGTGGAAAAAATAGCATAACAAATTACTATTCAAACTTAAAAGGAGCTTATTCAGAAAATAAATTAAACACAATATATTTAGGAAATGAAAACCAAGTTTTTGATTTAAATTATATTGGCGATTTAGAGGGAGAAAAAACTAATATCGACATAGATGTTCAAGGTGCTTTAAAAGATACCTCAAAAAAGAATTTCAAAGGAACAATTAATTTCAAAAAAGGAAGTAAGAAGGCGAAAGGAAATGAAAATGAATTTTGTACATTACTTTCAGATAAAGCAAGATCAATTGCATTACCAATGTTACTTTGTTCTGAGGAAGACGTTGAGGGAAATCATAGTACAGCAACAGGAAAAGTTGATGACAACCAATTATTTTATATTATGTCTAGAGGATTTGAATATAAAGAAGCTATGAAACTAATTGTAAAAGCTAGATTTAATAAAATATTAGAAAACATAAAAAATGAAAAACTAAAAAATGAAATTATATATGAAATAGATAGTAGATTAGATTAAAGGAGAAATTATGGATAACTTTAAAAAAGATTTTCCAATTTTAGAAAACAGAAATATATCATATTTAGATAGTGGAGCAACAACACAAAAACCAATACAAGTAATTGAAGCAATTAAAAATTATTATGAAAGATATAATGCAAATCCTCACAGAGGAGCATATTCATTAAGTATTGAAGCAACAGAAGAATATGAAAATACAAGAACTAAAATAGCTAAATTTATAAATGCAAAAAATAGAGAAGAAATAATATTTTCTAAAAATGCAACTGAAAGTTTAAATCTTCTTGCATATTCATATGGAATGGAAAATTTAAAAAAAGATGACGAAATTGTTATCTCAATAATGGAACATCATTCAAACTTAGTTCCTTGGCAAAAAGTTGCTAAAACAACTGGAAGTAAACTTAATTATATGTATATAAATGAAGAATTTGAACTTTCAGATGAAGAAATAGAAACAAAGATTACAGATAAGACAAAGATAGTAGGAATAACGCATGTTTCAAATGTTTTAGGAACAATAAATAATGTAAAGAAAATAATAGATTATGCACATAAAAAAGGTGCAATAGTAATTATAGATGCTTCTCAAAGCATTCCACATATGAAAATAGATGTACAAGAATTAAATACCGATTTTCTTGTATTTTCAGGACACAAGATGTTAGCACCACTTGGAATTGGTGTATTATATGGTAAAAGAGAACTATTAAATAAAATGAATCCATTTATAATGGGTGGAGACATGATCGAATACGTATATGAACAAGATACAACATTTGCACCATTACCAAATAAATTTGAAGCAGGTACTCAAAATGTTGAAGGCGTAATAGGATTAGGTGCTGCTATAGATTATATTGAAAATATAGGATATGATAAAATACATGAAATAGAAAAGGAAGTAGTTGATTATGCACGTGAAGAGTTATCAAAATTAGATTTCCTAACACTTTATATGACTCCAAATAAAAATAATCATTCAAGCGTAATCTCATTTAATATAAATGGAGTACATCCTCATGATGTTGCAAGTATTTTAGATTCTGAGGGAGTATGTGTACGTTCAGGAAATCACTGTGCACAACCACTTATGAGATTTTTAGGAATAGATTCAACATGTAGAGCAAGTTTCTATTTTTATAATACAAAAGAAGATGTAGACAACTTAGTTAAAGGACTTAATAAATCATACAATATGTTTAAAAAATATATAACAAAGGAGAAATAATGGACGATTTAACAGAAATGTATAATGATCTAATAATGGAACATAGTATGAACTCATACAACAAGAAAAAATTAGATCAAGCTGATTTTTCAGAACTAGGACACAATCCAAATTGTGGTGATGAAATAACTTTAGAATTAAAGGTTAACAACAATGTAATTGAAGATATGGCATTTACAGGTCATGGATGTGCTATTTCTCAGGCATCTACATCAATTATGATTGATACATTAAAAGGCAAAACAATAGAGGAAGCAAAAGAAATAATTGATACTTTTATAAAAATGATAAAAAGAGAAATAACTGATGAAAAAGAACTTGAAAAATTAGAAGATGCTATTGCTTTTAAAAATATTTCAAATATGCCGGCAAGAGTAAAATGCGCACTACTTGCATGGCATACATTAGAAGATATGATAAATAAAAATAGTGACGGAAAAGGCTCAATAAACTGTTGTCACTAAAAAAGGAAAAATTATGGAAAATAAAAAAGTATTATTAGGAATGAGTGGAGGCGTTGATAGTTCAGTATCAGCATTACTTCTAAAAAATAATGGATATGAAGTAATAGGTACAACTCTTGAATTATTTAACGGTGGAAGCTGTTGCAATGTTAATACATATATAGATGCTAAAAATATATGTAAATCAATTGGAATACCTCACTTTACATATAACTATAAAGATGAATTTAAAAAATACGTAATAGATAATTTCATAGATTGTTACAAAAATTGCAGAACACCTAATCCATGTATAGAATGCAATAAATATATGAAATTTGGATTAATGTTTGAAAAAGCTAAAGAATTAGGCTGCAATTATATTGCAACAGGTCATTACGCAAAAACAGAATATAGTGAAAAATACAATAGATGGGTCTTAAAAAAATCAAAGGCAGGAAAGAAAGATCAAAGTTATGTTTTATGGAATATACCTAAAGAGCTAATAGAACATATTTTATTTCCACTTGCAGATTTTGAAGATAAAGAACAAATAAGGCAAATAGCAAGAGAAAACAATTTAAAAGTTGCTAACAAGCCTGATAGTGAAGATATATGTTTTATACCAGATGGAAATTATAAAAAATTCCTAGAAAATAATTCAGATATCAAACCAATAAATGGAGACATAGTAGATCCAAAAAGAAAAATCTTAGGAAAACATTCTGGATTATACAACTACACAATAGGTCAGAGAAAAGGACTAGGAATATCAAATGCTGTACCATTATTCGTTATTGGATTTAACAAAGAAAAAAATCAAGTAATAGTAGGAGAAGAAAAAGAATTATATACAAAAGAGTTTGAAGTGAATGATATAAATCTTCTTTTGTTTGATAAAATAGATAATGAAATAGAAGTTGATGTAAAAACAAGGTATTCATCAAAAACAGCAAAAGCAAAAATAATTCAAGAACAAAATATAATAAAAGTAAAATTTGATGAACCTCAAAGAGCAATTACACCTGGACAATCAGCAGTATTTTACATAGATGATATAGTTGTAGGTGGAGGAAAAATTATATAATAAATGAAATCATAAAAAGGAACAAATTAATGTTCCTTTTTTATTTCAATTTTAAAATATATTTACCTTCTATTTTGCTTAATGGAATACAACCAAAATCTCTCGAATCTAGACTTTCATTCCTATTATCTCCTAATACAAAAACATAACCATCTGGTACCGTAATATCATTAAATGATCTAGATATAGTATCATAATTAGGTACAAAATAATATTTTTCTTCAGCTAAATTATTTATATAAACAATATTTCTTTCAATTTTTATATGATCACCAGGTAATCCAACAACTCTTTTAATATAAGTAACTTTTCCAATATCTAAAAGATAATATAAAAAAGAATGATCTTTAATTTCATAACTAGCTGCAGGATATAAGGTATTTATTACACTTTTTTCGTAATGTAGTTTAGACGGTGCTTCAAATGCGATAATATCACTACGTTCAATTTCTTCTCCTGTAGTCTTAGGAAGCCTGCTTAAAAGTATAATATCATTATTTTTAAAAGTGGGCATCATTGAAACATTTTGAACAGTGGCAGGAGTAAATAAAAAATACCTAATAAATAAAGCAATAAGAAATCCGATAAACAGAGCAACTAAGAATATAATTATTACTTTTTTAAAACTAAATCGATTATTTACAATATTGTTATTTTTCACATATACATAACTATCATAATCTTCCATAACAAACCTCATTACAAATATATTAATATTATATCACAATAAAATAAAGATACTTTAAAAATATAATAAATTAATATATAATTAGATAATCAAAATTATAAATTGATTTATTTATAATAATTTAACTATTCATAAAAAAAAGCAAAGGGATGAAAATAATGAAATTTAAAAGTACAGTAAAGACAGGCTTAAAAGATATAGGAAAGAATTGTTTAATTAAAAATGAGACAATATTAGAAATACTTGAAAATGTTGGAGGAGAACATTCGAACCAAGCTGGATATGGGGCATTAGATATTGAGAGAACTGGAGTATCATGGATATTATCAGATTGGCAAGTAAAAATAATAAAAAGACCTGTTTATTCAGAAGAATTAAAAGTTGAAACTTGGGGTAGAGATTTTCAAAAAGCATTTACATATAGGGATTATAGAGTTTTAAATTCAAAAGGAGAACTTTGTATAATAGCAACATCAAAATGGGCTTTAATGGATGTTAATAAAAGAAAAATAGTTAGATTAACAGACGAAATAAAAAATAAGTATAATCCAGATGATGATTCTGTATTTGAGGAAAGAACAATTTCAAAAACTGAAATACCTTCTGAATTTACAAATGAATATGAATATACTGTTGGTAGAAAAGATATTGATGTAAATAATCACATGCATAATACATATTATTTAACACTTGCTTTTGAAGCATTACCACAAGATGTATATGATAATAGACCATATGATAATGTAAAGATTTCATACAAAAAAGAAATACAATTAGGTGATACTGTAAAATGTGAATATGCAAAACAAGATGAAAAACATATAGTTGTTATTTCTGATAAAGAAACCAATAAAATAAATGCAATAGTAGAACTTTATAAATAATTATAAAAATATAAAATAATAAGGAATTGTCTAATGAGAAGAAGATTTAATAAAAGAAAAATACCTATTAAACAAATATTAGTGATTTTAGTAATGACTATAATAACAATATTTATCTCATTTGCAACTATTTATGCAACTGAAAAGGTAAAAACAAATGAATTAGATAAAGTGTTGCAAAGCTTTAAGAACAATGTTGAAGAATTAAATGAACAATATGCTTTAAAAACTATTACTCCAATAATATTTGAAGATAGTGAAGAAATATCAGAAGAAGAATTATTAGAAGAAGATAAAATTCCAGTTCAAGCAGATTTAGGTAAAGAAGTTGACGTCAAAGCAGATGAATCACAAAGAATCAGCAAAAAATTAATAGAACAGAAAAAAGCTAATAATTCAGGACCGACTTATTACATAAAAATAAATTATACTGCTAATGTAGTCACAGTATATCAAAAAGACGGTAATGGAGATTATACAGTACCAGTAAAAGCTTTTGTTTGTTCTACAGGAACCGCAACCCCAAGAAGTGGAATTTATCGTACAATAAGAAAATTCAGATGGCGTGCACTATTTGGTGGTGTATATGGTCAATATGCTACAACAATTACAGGTAGTATATTATTTCATTCAGTACCATACTATAGTCAAAATCCTGGAACACTAGAATATCAGGAATATGATAAATTAGGAACAGCAGCATCTGCAGGATGCATTAGATTAACAGTTAGAGATACAAAATGGATATATGATAATTGTGCAATAGGAACATATGTAGAATTCTATTCTTCATCTAGTCCTGGACCTTTAGGAAAACCATCCGCACAAAAAATATCATCAAATATTGAATGCAGGAATTGGGATCCAACTGATCCAGATGGAAATAATCCATGGAAAAACCAACCAGCACCAAAAGATGAACCTAGCAATACTCCAACACCAACTATAACTCAACCAAAAGAACCTGATGAACCTAGTCCAACTCCAGAGGTTACAGGACCTGGAAATGATCCTGATGAGAATAAAACAGAACCAACACCATCTACTGATCCAGAGCCAACTCAAAATACAATAACACAATAAACAGCATTAATTAATAATGAAGAAATAAATAATGGTAATATTGGTAATTTTTTTATTTATAAAAAACATAAAAATAATATATAATTTATGTCAAAGCAAAATACAAGGGATTTAAATACCTTGTATTTTGCTTTTAAAAATGGTAAAATACTTTAAATGACTGCTTTTAAGAATTAAAGCATAATAATTTATATTCTTATTGCTTAAAAATATAAGAATTATTTATTTGATTGATATCAGTGCATAAAGGAGAGAAAATGTTTAAATTAATATCAGAATATAAACCAACAGGCGATCAACCTCAAGCAATTGAATATTTAAGTAAGGGAATACAAGAAGGAAAAAAATTTCAAACTTTACTTGGTGTAACAGGTTCTGGTAAAACTTTCACAATGGCAAACGTTATTGAAAAAGTTCAAAAACCAACATTAATTCTAGCGCATAATAAAACACTTGCCGGTCAGTTGTATTCTGAATTTAAAGAATTTTTTCCTGAAAATAGAGTTGAATATTTTGTATCTTATTATGATTATTACCAACCAGAAGCATATATAGCTTCATCGGATACTTATATTGAAAAAGACGCATCAATAAATGACGAAATAGATAAACTTAGACATTCAGCAACAGCATCATTATTTGAATCAAGAGATGTAATAGTTGTAGCTTCTGTATCATGTATATATGGATTAGGAGATCCTATTGACTATGAAAACATGATAGTTTCACTACGTCCAGGAATGCAAAAAGAAAGAAATCAAATAATGAAAAAGCTTGTAAATATGCAATATACTAGAAATGAAATGGATTTTAAAAGAGGTACTTTTAGAGCAAAGGGAGATATACTTGAAGTATATCCATCAAACCAAGAAGAACAAGCAATTAGAGTAGAATTTTGGGGAGATGAAATTGAAAAAATATCTGAAATTAATCCGCTAACAGGAAAAACTATTGCAACAAGAGAACACGTAATGATATTTCCAAACTCTCACTATGTAACAAGCAAAGAAAAACTAGAAAAAGCATTAGAAACAATTGAACAAGAAATGGAAGAGAGAGTTGAATATTTTAAGAAAAACAATAAATTAATTGAAGCACAAAGAATTGAAGAAAGAACAAATTTTGATATTGAAATGCTTAAAGAAACAGGCTTTTGCCAAGGTATTGAAAATTATTCAAGACATATAAGTGGCAGACCAGCAGGAAGTGCACCATATACATTATTTGATTATTTTCCTGATGATTTCCTACTATTAATAGACGAATCTCATGCAACAATTCCTCAAGTAAGAGCAATGTATAATGGAGATAAAGCAAGAAAAGATTCATTAGTTACATATGGTTTTAGATTACCATCTGCTTATGATAATAGACCACTTAAGTTTAATGAATTTGAAGATAGAATAAATCAATGTATTTTCGTAAGTGCAACACCTGCAGAATATGAAAAAGAACATTCAAAAGAAAATGTAGTAGAACAAATTATAAGACCTACAGGTTTATTAGATCCTAAAATAGAAGTAAAACCAGTTGAAAATCAAATTGATGATCTAATTACACAAATAAATACAAGAGTTGAAAAGCATGAAAGAGTATTAGTTACAACTCTTACTAAAAAAATGGCAGAAGATTTAACTGCATATTTAAGAAATATAGGAATTAAAGTTAGATATATGCATTCTGAAATCAAAGCACTTGAAAGAATGGAAATCATAAGAGATTTACGTATTGGAGAATTTGATGTTTTAGTCGGAATAAATCTTTTAAGAGAAGGTCTTGACTTGCCAGAAGTTTCATTAGTTGCTATACTAGATGCAGATAAAGAAGGATTCTTAAGATCTGAAAGATCATTAATTCAAACAATAGGTCGTGCAGCTAGAAATACTGAAGGAAAAGTAATTATGTATGCAGATGAACTTACAGAATCAATGGAAAAAGCAATTACTGAAACAAATAGAAGAAGAAAAATTCAAGAAGAGTATAACATTAAGAATAATATTACACCTCAAACTATTAAAAAATCAGTTAGAGATATAATAAAAGCAAGTATTGTAGAAGATATTTCAGATGAATATAAAATTAATGAAAATGAAACTACAGAAGATATTATTAATAGATTAACAGATGAAATGTTAAAAGCAGCTTCAAATATGGAATTTGAAAAGGCTGCAGAATTGAGAGATAAAATTAAAGAACTAGAAAACATGAAAGAGAGCTAAATAATATGTCCGATAATAAGAAAAAAAATAATTTCATAGATGCAAATTTACCATTTTTTTCAAAAATAAAAGATGTTTATGCAGGAGATGTAAAAGGAAAAATTGCATTAGAACGAAGAATAGATGAGAATTATCCAGAATCATATCCAAGACACGGTATTTTTAAACCAATGCATGAAACATTTAAGAAAAGAAAAAATCATAAAAAATATAGATATGCAAATCATTATGGTGAATTTATAGCAAGTAAAATTGCTGATAAAATTGATATTCCAGCTTGTAAAGTTGAACTAGCCAAAAGAACTTTTAGAAATAGATATTCAGGTAAGGAAGAAGAAGCAGAAGGTTGTATAAGTTATATACATGTAAATAATAATGAAAACTTCATACATGGAATGACAATTCTAGAATATTATGGTAGAGAAGCTTTAGATGGTAATTTGAGAACAAGTAGTTATAATAACATAGACGTTATAATTCCAGCATTATCATTTTATTTAAGTGATCAATTAAAATGTTCTGAAGAAGAAATAAATAGAATTCGCGAAGAGTTTATTCAAATGGTCGTATTTGATTGTGCATTTGGCAATTCAGATAGAAATGATGAAAATTGGGGAATTATTATAAGAGATCCTGATAAAGATTCTAAATCACCTAAAGTAAGCATATATCCTATGTTTGATAACGAAAAAATATTAGGATTTATGGAAAGAAAAGAGCTAGTTGAAAAGTTATTAACTGATGAAAAATTAGTAAAAGAATTTTCTGAAACATTTTTAGAGTCAAGAATGGGATTTAAATCAACAAGTGAAAAAGTTGATTATAGAAGTATGATTAAATATTTAATGTCAGTCTATCCTGTGAGTACAAAAAAAGCTTTAGATAAAGTACTATCATTTAAAGAAAAAGATCTAGATGAAATTTTAGATGAATGTGAAGGTTTAGATGATTGTTATAAATCTTTTGCTAAAAAAATATATTCATCAAGAATGATCGGAATTGTACAATCACTTAATGAATTTTATGCAGAAAAAAAACCAGAAGGACAAGAAATTTAAAAGGAGGTAAAAATGGAAGTACTATACTTTAAATGGGAGTGTCCAACAAATGATGAAAAATATATAATTGGAGCTCTTTGTAAAAAAGATAATAAATATTATTTTAAATTAAGTAAAAATCATGTAGAAGAAGCAGAAAAAAATGGTTTTTCAATGTTTACAATTCCATTTACAGATTTTGATAAAATATATGAGAGTGATACTTTATTCTCAATTTTCAAAGTTAGAATACCTAATCTTAAAACATATGATGAAGACGAAATGAAATTTTTACTTGAAGATCTTGGCTTAGATCATTTCGACGAAATGAAATATTTAGAGAAAACAAAAGGAAAATTATTAACAGACCATTTTATATTGGAAAAGGAGAAATAATAAAATGTATAGTTTTAGAGATATCGATAGCTTTACACCTTTATATTATGAAAAGCAGGGAATGTTAAAATTTAAACTTTGGATGGAAAACAAACATAACTTTATTAAAAGTCTAAGCAGATATGAAAGAGGATTATTTAAACCAAGAAGAAAAGAATATGGCCGTTCACTAGATTTGTTCTGTGGAAATCATTATGGTGAAACAGTTGGAAGCATCTTGGCAGATAAGATAAAAATGCCAGCCTGCAAATCTGAATTAGTTAAAGTACATACAGAAAAAAATAAATACACAAATGGTGTAATTAAACTAAAAGAAGGTTGCATTAGCTATAGTGAATTACATAGAAATGAAACATTAATTCCTGGAAACATATTAATTGAAAGATTTAAATCAATAGATCCTAGAAGATATTATAGTTTATCAGATATACCAATATCATCTGATAGGTCAAATAATAATATTGAAGTCATTCTTGCTGCAATAGAAACTACACTAAGAAATGAGCATATTCCGGAAGAAAAAATAAAAGATACCAAAAGAAAAATGATACAAATGGTAATATATGACTGTGCTTTTGGTAATAATGATAGACATGATGAAAATTGGAGTTTTGCAAGAAACTTTACAACAAACGAAATACGTTTATATCCAGCTTATGACAATGAAAGAGTTTTAGGATTATATGAAAATCATCAATTCGTAAGTGCAGCAACAGAAAAAAATATTGTTAAAGAAACTTCAGATACTTTCTTAAGATCTAGAATGGGTTATCCAGGAAGAGACGAAAATGTACCTTATGAAGATATGTTACGATATTTAAGCGAACGATATCCAGAAGAATCATTAGAATTTATGAGAACCATCGTTGATAATGTCAAAGAAGATGATATTAGAAGTATTCTGTCAGATTTAGAGGGTCTACTACCTGAATATATTGAATTTGGCGTACAAGCATATTCATATAGAAGAGAAACAATGCAACAACTAATAAATAAAATAATAGATAAACAAAATGAAAGTGGAATTAGTAAATAATTAAAGTTAGATGATATATAGCAAAATATATCATCTTTTTTTGGTATAAATATTAAAAAATTATAAAAACATATACAGTAATGCAATAAAATGTGATATAATATTTACGTTTTATAAAAAGGGGGCTAATATGAACGATTCAATAGTAATAAAAGGAGCAAAAGAACATAATTTAAAAAATATAAATTTAGAGATTCCAAGAGATAAATTCGTTGTAGTAACAGGTCTTTCAGGTTCAGGTAAATCATCATTAGCATTTGACACAATATATGCCGAAGGTCAAAGAAGATATGTTGAAAGTCTTTCTTCTTATGCAAGACAATTCCTAGGTTTAATGGAAAAACCAGATGTAGAGAGCATTGAAGGGCTTTCACCAGCAATTTCAATAGATCAAAAAACTACATCAAGAAATCCACGTTCAACTGTTGGAACTGTTACAGAAATCTATGATTATATACGTTTACTATATGCTAGAATCGGTGTCCCATATTGTCCTAATTGTGGTAAAAAAATTGAAAAACAAACAATAGATCAAATTGTAGATAACATCATGGAACTTGAAGAAGGAACAAGAATTCAAGTACTAGCACCAGTAGTAAGAGGTAAAAAAGGAGAATATGTTAAACTTTTAGAAAGTTTTCAAAAAGAAGGTTTTGTTAGAGCTAAAATTGATGGAACAGTATATGAACTATCAGATGATATAGAAATAGATAGAAAGAAAAAACATAACATAGATATAATAGTCGATAGATTAGTTGTAAAAGATGAAATTAGAAACCGTTTAACAGAATCTGTAGAAACAGCATTAAAATTTGCAAATAATCTAGTTAAAATAGATGCAATTAATATTGGTGAAAAATTATATAGTCAAAACTACGCTTGCCCTGATTGCGGAATAAGTTTTGAAGAGCTTACACCAAGAATGTTTTCATTTAACAATCCATTTGGAGCATGTCCAGAATGTACAGGAATTGGATATTTAATGAGAATGGATGAAGATTTAATTATTCCAGACAAAAATAAAACATTATATGATGGAGTCAAAGCATTTGGTTCAAGCACAATGAAAAAAGGTGAAACAATGGCAAAAATGTATTTTGAATCAATAGGCAAACATTATGGTGTAGATATAAAAAAACCAATCAAAAAGCTTCCTCGTGAATTCTTAGATAAAATACTTTATGGAACAGGAAATGAAGTAATTGATTTCGAATATGCATCATCAACAGGTGTTAGAAGATTTAGTACTCCATTTGAAGGTGTTATTCCAACATTAGAAAGAAGATATAGAGAAACAAAATCACAAGGAATGAGAGATTTTTATGAAATTTATATGAGTGAAAAACCTTGTGAAACATGTCATGGATCAAGATTAAAAAAGGAAGTTTTAGCTGTAAAAGTAGGAGACAAAAACATTAAAGAACTTACTGACATGTCAATTACAGAAATTAAAAAATATTTAGAAAATCTAGAACTTAGCAAAAAAGACAGAATGATAGCAGACCAAATATTCAAAGAACTAAATAAAAGACTACAATTTTTAATTGATGTCGGCCTTTCATATCTTACATTATCAAGACCAGCTGGAACACTATCAGGAGGTGAAGCTCAAAGAATACGTTTAGCAACTCAAATAGGTTCTGGACTTACTGGAGTTTTATATATTCTAGATGAACCAAGTATTGGATTGCACCAAAGAGATAATGATAAATTATTAGCAACATTAAAGAAATTACGTGATTTGGGTAATACATTAATTGTTGTTGAACATGATGAAGATACAATGTATGCGGCTGATCAAATAATTGATATTGGCCCTGGACCTGGCGTTCATGGAGGAAATGTAGTAGCACAAGGAACAGTTGAAGAAATAAAACAAGTTTCTGAATCAATAACAGGGCAATATTTAAGTGGTAGAAAACAAATAAAAGTTCCAGCAAAAAGAAGAAAATCAAATGGCAAAAGTATTGAAATAATCGGAGCAACAGAGCATAATTTAAAAAACATAAATGTAAAAATACCTTTAGGAGTATTTAATTGTGTTACAGGTGTATCAGGTTCAGGAAAAAGTACACTAATCAATGAAGTTTTATACAATTACGTTTCAAGAGAATTATATCATTCTAATGTAAAACCTGGTAAATGTGAACAAATTAAAGGTTTGGAAAATATAGATAAAGTAATTAATATAGATCAATCACCAATTGGAAGAACACCTCGTTCAAATCCAGCAACATATACAGGAGTATTTGACATAATAAGAGACATTTTTGCAAATACAAATGAAGCAAAAATGAATGGTTTTCAAAAAGGAAGATTTAGCTTTAATGTACCAGGTGGAAGATGCGAAGCCTGCCAAGGTGATGGAATTATTAAAATAGAAATGCATTTCTTACCTGATATATATGTGCCATGTGAAGTATGTCATGGAAAAAGATATAATAGAGAAACATTAGAGGCAAAATATAAAGGAAAAAATATTGCTGATGTTCTTGATATGACAGTTGAAGAAGCATTAGACTTTTTCTCAAATATACCTAAAATAAAAAATAAAATTCAAACATTATATGATGTTGGATTAGGATATATTAAACTTGGACAACCATCAACAACACTTTCAGGTGGTGAAGCACAAAGAATAAAACTTGCTACAGAACTTTCAAAAAGGGCAACAGGAAAAACATTATATATTCTTGATGAACCAACTACAGGACTTCATATAGATGATGTTCATAGACTAGTTGATATTCTTCAGAGACTAGTAGATACAGGAAATACAATAGTAGTTATAGAAC
This sequence comes from uncultured Clostridia bacterium, assembly GCA_947625895.1. Taxonomy (GTDB): domain Bacteria; phylum Bacillota; class Clostridia; order TANB77; family CAG-508; genus UMGS1994. The sequence continues at coordinate 22,194 of CANQPZ010000016.1, forward strand.
ATAATCTAGATTTAATAAAAACAGCAGATCACATCATTGACCTAGGTCCAGAAGGTGGAGAAGAAGGCGGACAAGTAATAGCCATAGGAACTCCTGAACAAATTGTTAAAAACGAAAAATCACAAACAGGAAAATTTTTGGAAAAATACTTAAATAAGTAATAAAAAAGTTTTATAAATTTAATACAAATGAAATACTATAAGAAATACTTAGTGATATACTATAGATGAAATATTATTAGAGGTACAAAAAGATGAAATTTTTTGAAAGGATCAAACAAATATTCTTTGGAAATAAATCTAAAAGAATTTCTGAAAATATTGATGTTAGAAGTATTGTAAAAGCAGTAAAATCAGAAAAAGATGCAGAAATTGCTCTAAACATAATCAGAAATTATATATATGTATTACCATCATCAGATTTAATTGAATTGGTACTTGCTTTACCTCAAAAATCACAAATAAAAGGAATTGAGATTGCAAGTAAACATATCACACCATACGATCTATGTGAGATGACAATTAAAAAATTAGATTACAATTCAAAAATTGATGTATTAGAAAAATATCATGATAAATTAGATTTAGAAGACATATTTGGAATATTTAATAGTCTTACACCAGACAAGAGAAGCATTGCGTTAAGTAAATGTATTGATCATTTTGACTCACTTGGACTTTCAGAAATAATTTCAAATTACATACCTCTATATGAAAGACTTGATTGCTTAAATAAATATCAAGACTTACTTGATGGTTTTTCTAAGGCAAATATAATTTCAAATCTAGATACTCAAAGAAAAATAGATGCACTTAAACTATATGCAAAAGAAATTAATAAAACAGATTTAAATAATATTGTTTGTAATTCAAACACAAATAAAATACCAGAATTATTAGATATAGTATATAACTATCTTACAGCAAAACAAATATCTGATATAATACAACTTCATGTACCAAACGAAAAAAAATTAGAGTCTTTATATAAATGTTGTAGCAAATTAAATTCATCAACAATATCAGATATAATAAAATATAGTATTCCAGAAGAACAAAAAGGTGAAGCATTAATTGCATTACAAAACAGAATAAAAAGTAATAACATTGGTGAAATCTTACAATTCTGTATCCAAGGAAAAAAAGTATTAGAAAAAGTAAAACATAATTTAGATTCAGAAGATTTAGATTTCTTTACCAAGCAATTATAAAGTATAAAAACTAATAAATGTTATAAAATATAATAAAAGGCATGAACTAATAAATTAGTCATGCCTAAAATTTATTCTTGTTCTTGATTATTTGACTTTTTAGATGATTGATTTTTGTTATTTTTCTTTTCATTGTTATTATTATTTTTCATAATTGTGCACCTCCTGTCTTATTTAATAATATTTTCTCAATTTTGCATAAAATTATTCATATTTATATTAAAATGTAGTATAATATTGCTGTAAAACTTTACAAAGGGGACAATAAATGAAAAAAAATATTGTAATAGGTATAGAAGGATTAGTTGGCTGCGGTAAAACTTCAATTTGCAAAAACTTATTAAAATATATTCCAAACTCAATCGTTTTACATGCAGGCAATATATATAGAGCTATTACATTACAAATAGCAAAAGAAAAAATTTCAAAAGAAGAATTACAAAATTTTGATTTATCATTATTATTTAAAAAATTTGAAATTGAAATAAAAATTGAAAATCAAGAAACTGTTGTATATGTACATGGTCAAAAAATAAATGAAGAAGATTTACAATCACCTGAGAATTCAATGGCAGTTTCAAAGGTTTCAGGAATTGCTAATAATAGCAATGCATATAAAATAGTAAAAAAATATATAGATAATTACAAAAAAGATTATAACGTTATATTTTCAGGTAGAGATACAAAAAATATTTATCCAGAACTCGATTATCACATCTTCATAACTGCAGATTTAGATAAAAGAGTTGAATGGAAAAAATCTCAATATGAAAATATTTCAATAGAAGAAATTAAACAAAATATAATGGAAAGAGATACATTACAAGAAAAATCAGGATATTATAAAAAATATGATAATACTATAATTGTTGATGTTTCCGCTTCTCACAGCATAGAAGAATCAACGAAAATGGTTTTAGAACATATAATAAAATAATCAGAAAGGAGAAAACTATATGTCATATCTAAATCAAAATTTAAACGAATTTAATGAATACTTAAAAAACAGAAAAGTTGCAATAATAGGTTTAGGTGTAAGTAATATTCCTTTAATTGATTATCTTAGAAAATATAAATCAAATGTTACAGTATTTGATAAAAGAACTATAGAAGAAATTGACAAATCAGTTATGGATAAAGTAGTAGAATATGGAATGGAATTTTCAATAGGAAGAGATTATTTATCTAAACTAAAAGGATTTGATTTAATATTCCGTTCACCAAGTTGTCTTCCAAATACTCCAGAATTAGTTGAAGAATCAAATAGAGGAGCACTAGTTACAACAGAAGTAGAAATGTTTATGGAATTATGTCCAGGAAAGATAATAGGAGTAACCGGTAGTGATGGAAAAACAACGACAACTTCGTTAATCTATGAAATACTTAAAGAAAAAGGATATAACTGTTATTTAGGAGGGAATATTGGAACACCTCTATTTACAAAAGTTTCAGAAATGACACCAGAAGATATAATTGTTCTTGAGCTAAGTAGTTTTCAATTAATGAACATGACAGTTAGTCCATCAATAGCAGTAATAACTAATATTACTCCAAACCATTTAGATTATCACACAGATTTAGAGGAATACATAGAAGCTAAAAAATGTATATTCAAATATCAATCTGAGGGCGACACATTAATATTAAACTTCGATAATCCAATAACTAGAGAATGCGGAAAAGAAGCAAAAGGAAATGTTATATATTATAGTGATCAAGTAAAACTAGATAATGGATATATAGTAGACGAAGGCACAATTAAATTCTGTGAAGATAAACTTAGAAAGCATATATTAAATACAAGAGATACTTTATTATTAGGAAAACACAATTATCAAAATATATGTGCTGCACTTGCCGCAACAAGAGATTTAGTTGATGAAGAAACAGCTAAAAGAGCAATATTAAAATTTAAAGGAGTTCCACATAGATTAGAATTTGTAAAAGAAGATAACAATAATGTTAGATGGTATAATGATTCTGCAAGTTCAAGCCCTACAAGAACAATTTCAGGAATACAATCATTTTATAAAAAAGTAATACTAATAGCAGGTGGCTACGATAAAAATTTAGATTACACACCAATCGCAAAACCAATAGTTGAAGGTATTAAATCATTAATATTAATGGGACAAACTAAAACTAAAATATATAATGCAGTAACTAATGAACTTAATTCTCAAAATAAAAAAATGGATATTTATGAGGCTTTTTCAGTAGAAGAAGCAATAGAAACTGCAAAAGATATATCAAAGCAAGGAGACATAGTTTTATTTTCTCCAGCAAGTGCAAGTTTTGATATGTTTAAAAACGCATATGATAGAGGAGACAAATTCAAAGCTGCTGTAGAAAGATTAATAGATTAAAAAAGATATTCCATATTATTTTTGTAATATGGAATTTTTTTGTCACATTAACTTTTTACTATACATATTATATATAAAAATTTTTAGGAGGAAATAATATGTATTATGAAAGTTATGATGATTATATGAGAGCAAATAATGGAGGAATGGGAATTCCAAATCCATATTTTAATTATACATATCAACCTCAATTTAATACAAATAATCAGCCAGCAAACATAAACAAATTATATCCAGACATATATACTGATATAAATAGAAAAATAGATAGCAATATGAACGGAGGAAATTATAATTTAACTGAAGAAAACATAAATAAAATAACAGATGAAATATTTGAAGAATATAAAGATAAATCAGTTGATTCAACTAAAAATACAGAACGAGCTAAAAATAATGATTTAATAAGAGATTTAATAAAAATAATAGTTATAAAAACATTACTCTCAAAATGTAGAAATAATAAATTTTATAATATGCCACCACAAATGCCCGGAATAAATGGATATTACCCTTACTAGAATAGACTAATGCTCTAAAATATGATATAATTAAATTCCAAACATCTTATAAACAAACAATCAGGTCAACTGACCTGTTCATCATAGATATTAAGCATAAGGAGGTAACAAGTATGTTTGGAACTGATCGGAGAAGCAACGTAGAAAATGTCGTCAAGTTGGTGGTTTTGGCAATCTCGATCGTCGGTTTAGTACTGTTTGAAAAGGCAGTTCTGGGAGTAGAGTACACCTCTAGGAGAAATGAAATACTCGCTGTAGTATGTGGTTTCTTCGCATATCTGTATTCTATATCATCAGCTATCTCAGCACTGCTGCTCATACTGATACGAGAACCGGTAAGTGAAGATGTGCACAAACACCCAAGACTGACAACATTCGGTCTAATCTCAATACTGGCCGGAGTGGCAATCGATATTCAATTACTATATTGGGCGGTTGTCATCCAAAGCATGAAAATGGGAATCGTAGCTATAGCCATTGCAGCAGTGATAGCTATCAGCATATTGGCTATAATGAAAATTTCCAGATGAAACTCGTAAACTCTGATCAAAAGCCCCCTCTTGGGGGTATTTTTTTGTATATTTATCATTTTGTCGTAAATAATAAATATTATATTAGAAAAAGTGGATGATAAAATGATAATAGATTTAAATTATTGGAGTAAAATTCTAAAAAAAGTTTTATATTTTTTATTCATAATTTTATGTATTTATATTTCATTAAAATTAATTATTTTCTTTATACCATTTATAATTGCATTAATAATAGCCAATAGTATCGAACCACTAATTAAATTAATAAGTAAAAAGACACATTTACTAAGAAATACATCTGCTAAAATAGCATTATTAATTGTTTTTACTGTAATAATTACAATAATAGGAATAATAGGAAATATAATAATTTCAGAAACTGTAGAAATCTTAAAAGACTTTGGAACAATAGGAAATAGCATAAATCAGAGCTTAGAGAGTATAAGTGAATTTCTAAAATTAGAAAATGTAAATGTGTCAAACGAGGTAAGAAACTTAATTGTAAATAGTACAAATGAAATAATTAATCATGTGCTAAATTATTTAAATTCATTTCTAACAAGTATTTTAAACATGATAACACAAATTCCAAATTTTATTATTTATTTAATAATAACAATTCTTGCAACATATTTTATTTGTACAGATAGAATTTCAATATTAGATACTTTAGAACAAGTCTTTCCGAAAAATTGGATAAGAAAAGTAAATAATCAATTTAAAAATACTGTAAAAAAATTAGGTAAATATATTAAAGCAGAATTAATATTAGTCTTAATTTCGTTCATTATTGTATCAATTGGCTTGTATTTATTTAAGGTTGTAGGGTTAAATATAAAGTCACCATTATTGATTTCATTAGGAATTGGATTTGTTGACTTATTACCAATACTTGGTTCAGGAACAGTAATGCTTCCATGGGGAATAATAACAATTATTACAGGTGATATAACATTAGGAATAGCAATATTAATATTACTTGCTATAATTTCATTACTAAGACAATTTTTAGAACCTCGAATTGTTTCAGGTCAAATAGGAATACATCCTTTATATACGTTAATATCAATGTATATAGGGTTTAAATTCTTAGGAATATTAGGTTTAATAGTTGGACCTATAGTTTTTGTCATCGTACAAAATTTTATTAAAATAAATGATAATGAGTAGATATTATATATGTTTTCTTATTATTTTTCTCAATTTTTACTATTCGTTTCATTTGCAAGAAATTGTAAATTTTATTTCGTAGCGCCCTCAATCCTGTGAGATTCCCTACTTATAAAATTAACAATTTCTAAGCTACGTTCTCACTACAAACGTAAAAATTAAGAAGCAATAATTAAGAAAACATTTTATTTTTATCAAATATGATCTTTTATTTGCATAAACATTTTCTATAAAATTTGTTGAAGTTGTTGCTAGACAAGAAAAGCATTGAAAAGTCTACATAATTATGATAAAATAAAAAAATGCAAAGCATAGCTTTGTAAATAAATTTTATACGGAGGTATGAAAAATGAGACTTGCAGACACAATCAAACGGACAGAGCTTTATCACTCAGGAAAAGCTAACAATGTCTATCTAACCAACAACCCTGAGTACCTTGAACTGGAAGCATCAGACAGAATCTCGGCTGGGAACGGCGTGAAAACTGATGTGATCAGTGGCAAAGGAATTGCAAACAATCTGATTTCAAAGGCAATTTTTACGAAGCTGGAAGAACATGGCATCCATACCCATTATGTTGGGCCCGGTTCGAACGAAGCCTCAAAGATTGTCAAGAAAACCACTCCTATTCTTCTGGAAGTTATCGGAAGATTCAAAGCAACTGGAA
>CANQPZ010000017.1 GCA_947625895.1 uncultured Clostridia bacterium
GATTTATAAAGAGACTTGAAAACGAGACACAAGAGCAATTTATTGAAAGACTTTCAAAAATTTCAACTGAATTTAATAAAATAATGGCAGTAACTCAATGGGTAAATAATGAAATAAATAATTCAGTTTATTTTGTTCACTTGTCAGAATATACTAATAATGATTTACATGAGGTTATTTCTAACTACATGTATAAAGATGGTATTGAATATATTTTCTATGATACATTGAAATCTGATGTTAATAATCTTGGTGTTGCAGATGAACTTAAGAAAACAGCAACATTACTTTCTGAACTTGCACAAAAGTTTAATATATTTATTGGAGCATCAATTCAGTTGCTTGAAAATAGCACAATACCAATAAACCTTACAATAAACGATTTATCTGTAAGTAAAAATATAAAAGAAGTTTTTGATACTTTATCTTTGTTTAAACAAATTCAAAGAAAAAATTATAAAGATTATGAATATTCATCATCTGATAGATTTTTAGAATGTCATGATCTAGAAAATTACTCAGATCCTGATGAAAGATATTATGTTTGCGTAGTAGATAAAAACAGAGCAGGTGCAAAACCAAAACTTTTATTTAGACTTAATTTAGCATACAATGAATGGCACGAATTAGGTTATGTACGTGTAAAGGAAGACGAGAATAATTTGCCAGATGAAAATTAACAAATTTCCTCTTATTTATATATATTATAAATAGGAGGAGATTTTTTTATGAGATATTACTTATCAAGAGAGAGCAGAATGTATCTGAATAAATTTTTTGACATATTGAATCAAATGGAAGATAAGATGCTTTCTGCAAAACCAGAAAATAGTATCACAATTTATTTTATTGAATGTATGATACCACATCATCAGGCTGCAATTTATATGTGCGAAAATCTATTAAATTATACGCATTATGAACCGCTTCAAAACATAGCTAAAAATATTATTAGAATGCAGACTGAGGGAATAGAACAAATGAAGGAAATTCAAAGAACTACTTATGGATTTATGAACTCAAAAGAAGATGTAAATAATTATGAATCAAAATATTTAGAAATAACAAAGAACATGATTTACAAAATGAGAAATAGTTATAAATTTAACAACATAAATTTAGATTTTGTTTCTGAAATGATACCTCATCATGAAGGAGCAATTTCCATGTGTGAAAATTTATTGAAGTATCGTATTGATCCAAGATTAGTTATGGTTGCAAACTCAATAATAAAAGAGCAAAGTCAAGGTGTGAATGAGTTAAAAGAAATATATAATATGCTTACGAGAAGGTAAAAAAGATTCCTCAAAAAAATTGAGGAATCTTTTTATAAAGCATTTTTATTTTTTAATAACTTCAATAATTTCTTCTGGAAGAAATCTTGTAAGATCTGCATTATTTTGAAGTAAGTCCATAATCATAGTAGAATTTATTGGACCAATTTCTCCAGCTCTAACATAAATTGTATCTAAGTTAGAAAGTTCTTTATTAAAAGTAGCTAATGTCTCTTCAAAATCATAGTCCATACCATTTCTAATACCTCTAATTAAAAATGATGCATTATATTTTAAAGCTGTATCAACAGATAAGTTATCGTATGAAATAACTTCAACATTTGATAATCCTTCTCTTTTTAAAACTCTTTGAATAGCTTCAAGCATTACATTAGTATCAAATCTTCTTTCTTTAGTTGGATTAATACCAATACCTATTATAACCTTATCAAACAATTGCGCAGAAATTTTTACAACATGTAAATGACCTTTTGTAAAAGGATCAAAACTTCCTGCATAAAAACCTATTTTCTCCATAATCTTTATTCCTTTCTTTTATAAATTTAGTTGTTAGCAAGTGGATTACTTTCAACAGCATTTCTTATTTGTTCATTATCAACATGAGTATATATTTCAGTTGTAGAAATACTTTCGTGACCAAGTAATTCTTGCAATGCTCTAATATCAACATTTCCATACTTATACATTAAAGTAGCAGCAGTATGTCTTAATTTATGAACAGAATACTTATTTGGATCAATTCCAGCAAGCTGTAATTCTTGTTTTACAATATATTGAACTGTTCTATTACTAATACGTCTACGTTGTTCACTTAAAAACAAAGCATCACGTGCATTGAATTTAACTCCTTCTTTAGGCCTTTCTGCTAAATAAGCATTTATTGCTTTGATACATGCTTTATTTAAATAAATTGTACGTTCTTTATTACCTTTACCAATAACATTAAGCTTGTTTTCAGTAAAATCAATATCTTTAATATTAATACCAACAAGTTCAGATAAACGCATTCCACAATTTAAAAATAAAGTAATAATAGCAAAATTTCTTGCTGAATTATCGTGATTTCCATGAGAAGAAGGTAGAGGATTTTGCGATACTTTTAGAAGTTCTTGACTTTGCTCTAAGCTTAAGTATTTTGGTAATCTTTTTCCGATTTTAGGTGTTTCCAAATCTAAACTTGGATTACTAGATATTTTCTTTGTTTTGTTACATAAATAGTTAAAGAATACACGTATACTTGCAACTTTTCTAGCAAGTGTTGCAGGTTTACTATGAAAAGTATCTTTCATATAACCAAGAAAAGCATGTATATCTTCAAGTTGTATTTTTTCGATCGTTGATAATGTAAGATCTTTTATTTCAACATTAGAAAGACCTGTTTCATCATCCATTTTAGCCATTCCAAATTTATACTTAATAAATTTTAAGAAATGATTTATGTCATAATTATATTCTTTCATAGTATTAGGAGATTTATTTAGAATTGTTGAAGAATAATCTAAAAAATCATTTAAAAAATCTGGGTTTGCACTACGATCAATCATTTGTTTCACCTCTTTTAAAGCATTATAATATTATTCTCTTTGTTTTTCAATTTGTTGTTTAAAATTTAAATAAATTGTTATATAATATTTTTACTTTTAAGGGGGAATTTATATGGATTATAGAAGATTTGATAATAAGATTGTTGCAAGAATAGATAAAGGTGAAGAAATACTTGAAAAGGTTAGAGAAATAGCTTTAAAAGAGAATATTAAATTAGCAAATATAAATGCTTTAGGTGCAGTTGGAAATTTTATAGTAGGTGTATTTAAAACATCTGAGAAAAAATATTATTCAAACGAATTTACTGGAGATTTTGAAATAGTTTCACTTACTGGAAGCATTAATACTATGAATGGAGAATTTTATTCTCATTTACATATGAGTGCAGGAGATAGTCAAGGAAAAGTTTTTGGAGGTCATCTTAATAAAGCAGTTGTTAGTGCTACTTGTGAGATGTTTATAGATGTTATTGATGGAAATGTAGATAGATATGCAGATAAAGAGATAGGATTAAACTTATTTAAATTTTAAAGGTAATATGTAAAAACAATAGGAGGAAATAAATTGGATTACATAGAATTTAAAAATGTATGTAAAGAGTATAAGATGGGAGAAGTTATCATAAAGGCACTTAACAATACTAATTTTAAAATCAATAAAGGCGAATTAGTTGTTATTGTTGGACCTAGTGGAGCTGGAAAGACTACAACACTTAATATTTTAGGTGGAATGGATACTGCTACATCTGGAAAAGTGTTTGTAGATAATAAAGAAATTACAAAATTAAATTCAAAACAGTTAGTAAAATATAGAAGAAATGATATAGGTTTTGTTTTTCAATTTTATAATTTAGTACAAAACTTAACAGCAAAAGAAAATGTGGAACTAGCTACTCAGCTTTGTGATGATGCTTTGAATGTTGATGATATATTAGATGAAGTTGGATTATCTAAAAGAAAAAATAATTTTCCAGCACAACTTTCTGGAGGAGAACAACAAAGAGTTGCGATTGCTAGAGCAATTGCAAAAAATCCTAAACTTTTATTATGTGATGAACCAACAGGAGCATTAGATTATAAAACAGGTAAGAGTATACTTAAGTTATTACAGGATATGTCAAGAAGAGAAAATATGACAGTAATAATTATCACACATAATACAGCATTAGCTCCAATGGCAGATAAAGTAATACATTTTAAAAATGGAACAGCTGAAGATATTGTAGTAAATGAGAAACCAATGTCTATAGATGATATTGAATGGTAAATTAGGAGAAGCAAATGAAAAAGTCGCTATGGAAAAATAACTTAAAAGAAATTTCTAAAACCAGAAGAAGATTTTTATCAATCTTAGTTATGGCTTTTTTAGGCGTGGGATTTTTTTCAGGACTTACTGCGACAGGACCAGATATGCAAGAAAGCTTAGATGCATATGCGGATTCATCAAAATTATTTGATATTGAAGTTATATCAACACTTGGATTAACAGATGATGATGTACAAGCTTTAAGAAATGTTGATGGAGTAAAAAATGCTTATGGTGTTCAATCACAAGATACACTTGTTGATATTGAAGAAGCGGAAAATGTTGCAAAGATTATTGAATATAATGAAAACGTTAATATTCCATATATAGTAGAAGGAAGACTTCCTGAAAATAGTAATGAGTGTATAATAGACAAATCCTATAACTATTTTGAAAATACTGAATACATAGGAAAGAAAGTTGTAATTAATAATAATGATACTAATACAAATGGTGATCAAGTATTTACTCAGAAAGAATTAACAATAGTAGGGGTATGTACTACACCTATATATATTTCTTCTGATAGAGGAACATCTTCTGTTGGAAATGGAAGTGTAAGTTTATTCTTATATACTAAGGATGATGTATTAAATTTAGATTATTATACAAATATATATGTTTCTGTAAAAGATGCAGATAAAGTAATAACTAATAGTGAAGAATATTTAAATATTGTTAATCCTGTTCTAAATAATATAGAGACAATTAAAGAAGAAAGAGAACAAGCAAGACATGATCAATTAGTAAATGATGCAACTGAAAAGCTTAATGATTCACAAAAGGAATTTGATGAAGAAAAAGCAAAAGTTGAAAGTGAATTAAGTGATGCAGAAAAATTATTAAATGATGGAAAAGAAGAATTAGATAAATCAGAACAGAAAATTAAAGATGCAGAAAAACAACTAAAATCAAAAGAAAATTCTGCTAAAAAAGAATTTGATGATGCTGATGAAAAAATTAAAAATGCTGAAGAAGAGCTTAACAATAATAAAAAGAGTCTTGAAACTGCGAAAAGTGATTATGGAACACAGAAGGGTGAAGCAGAAGTGGGACTTGTTCAATTAAATTCTTCTATTTCAGAATATGAGTCACAGTTAGAAACTCTTAAACAACAACGTAAGCAATTATTAGATGCAGGACAAGATACAACTAGTGTTGATACTTCAATTACTATGGTTGAAGCGGTATTAACAGGATTATATAATTCAAAAAATGATATTGAATCAAAATTAGATACTGCAAAAAAAGAAATTGATAATGCAGAAGGACAAATAAAAGCTGGAGAAGATGAATTAAAAACACAAAAAGATAATTTAGATTCTGCAAAAAAGACAGCAAATTCTGAAATTTCTAAAGCTAAAAAAGAAATTGAAAAAGGGAAAAAACAACTTGAAGATGGCAAAACTGAATTAAATCAGAAAACGCAAGAATTTGAAGATAGTAAAGCTGAGGCACAATCTAAATTAGATGATGCACAAAAAGAGTTGGATGATGCAAGAGAAGAAATAAGAAAAATTGAAAATGCAAAATGGTATATTCAAGACAGATTAGATAATTCAGGTTATTCTAATATGATTGATGCAGTTGGTGCAATTTCAAATCTTTCAAAAATGTTTCCAATAATCTTTTATGTTATTGCAATATTGATAAGTTTAACTTCAATGACAAGAATGATTGAAGAGGAAAGAGTAGAAATTGGAACAATGAAAGCTATTGGATATACTAACTTACAAATTATTAGTAAGTACATTTTATATTCATTTTTAGCTTGCGTAATAGGTGGAGTTCTTGGAATGACAGCAGGATTTTACATCATACCTAATATTATTTGGAATGTTTATTCTTTATTATATTCACTTCCAAAATTCTATTCTGCTTATAGATTTAATATTGGAATTATAGGACAAATAATAGCTTTTATATGTATTGGTGGTGCAACTATTGTGGTTGCAGTAAAAGAACTAAGAAATATGCCTGCAGTACTTATGAGACCTAAATCTCCTAAAATCGGTAAAAAGATTTTACTTGAGAAAATTCCTTTTATTTGGAATAAGTTAAACTTTTCTCAAAAAGTTACTTTTAGAAATATTTTTAGATACAAAAAAAGAGCAATAATGACAATTGCAGGTATTGCCGGCTGCACAGGACTTATGCTTACTGGATTTGGAATAAAGAATTCTGTTTCAGATATACCAGAATCTCAATTTGGAAGAATATTTAAATATGAAGAATCAATCATCTTAGCTGATTCAAGTGCAGAAAAAGAAGTAAAAGAAAAACTTGATAATAATGAATTTATTGAAGATTATTCAGAGGTTTCTGCAACAGTTGGTCATTTGAGCAATGATAAAGGAAAATATGATATTACATTATTTGTACCAGATTCAAATGAAAGCTTTGATAAGGTTTGCAGTTTAAATAATATATATGATGATTTTAAAAAGATTGATCTTGATAATGAGGGAATTGTTATTACAGATAAAGTATCAAAGCTTTTGGATATTAAAGAAGGAGATACTGTTAAATTAATTGATAGTGAAGATGTTGAATATGAATTTACAGTTAAAGCAATAACAGAAAATTATGTATCTCATTATGTATATATGTCAAAAGAATTGTATGAATCAAAAATAAAACCATATAGTACAAATATGATTTTGGCAAATTCAAAAGAAATGACTCAAGAACAAAGAAATGAATTGTCAGAAGAATTATTAAATGTTGAAAATGTTGCAGAAGTTACAATGATTTCAGATAGAATTGAAACTGTTGATAATATGCTTGATTCATTAAATTATGTTGTACTTATTCTAATTGTTGCATCTGCATTACTTGACTTTGTTGTCTTATATAACTTAGCAAATATAAATATAGGAGAAAGAGAAAGAGAAATTGCAACATTAAAAGTTTTAGGATTTTATGATAAAGAAGTTGATAATTATATAAATAAAGAAAATATGATTTTTACAGTTGTTGGAATTGCTTTAGGAATTTTATTTGGATATTTCTTGACGAATGTAATTATTACTACAGTTGAAATAGAATCACTAAGGTTTGTAAGAAAAATCTTGCCAATAAGTTATATAATCTCAATTATTTTAACAGCACTATTCTCAATAGTTGTAAATTATATAATTCACTTTATATTAAAGAAAATAGATATGATTGAAAGTTTAAAGAGTGTAGAATAATGAAAATTATAATTGATTCAAGAATGAGAAAAATTGAAAAAGAATATTTATCAAAATTTGGAGAACTAATAGAAATCAAACCACAAGATTTTGTTTATGAAGAAATATCTGCTCATCCAGATATTTTCTTCTGCAAGATAAATGATAAAATTCTTAGATCACCAAATTTAAATATTGGTATTGGAGAACCAGGATATGAAAATGTTAGCTCAAAATATCCTGAAGATGTAAAATATAATGTCTGCCAAATAGGAAATAAAATTGTTCATAATTTTAAATATACTGATAAATCAATTTTGGACTATATTGAAAATAACAATTTGGAAAGAATAAATGTAAAACAAGGATATACAAATTGCAGTATTAGTGTTATTTCGAATAATGCATGTATAACTGGTGATGAAAATATTTATATAACGCTTAAAAATCATTATATAGACTGTTTACTTGTTAAATGTAATAATATTACTCTTTTAGATAAAAATGGAGCAGAAACGAAAATGAAAGGTTTTATAGGCGGTGCAACGGTAGTTATTGATAATAAATTTATTTTGTTTGGCGATAGTAATTTTTTAGAAGATAAAGAAGAAGTAATAAATTTTGTTAGTGAACATAATCTAGAATTTGTTGATTTTAAAAATGAAACTATACATGATTATGGTGGAATAACAGTTGTAGACTAAATTTATTTGAATTTTGTTCATGAATATGTTAGTATAAATAAAGTTTACATATTTAAAAATATTGAAGATAAATTCTTTCGAAAGGAAATAATAGATGAAAAAATATTTGAAATTAATGAGAGTTAAACATTACTTAAAAAACTTTTTGATATTTTTGCCGATAGTATTTGGACAACAATTATTTGATTATAATAAAGTTATTCTATGCTTATTAGGTTTTTTATCTTTTTGTTTAGTTGCTTCATGTGTTTATATAATTAATGATATTAGAGATGTTGAGAAAGATAGAAAGCATCCTGTAAAATGTAAGAGACCAATTGCATCTGGAGAAATTTCAAAGAAAGCTGCAATTGTATTGTTAGTTATATTACTTATTATATCTATAATATTAAATGCTGGAATATACTTCCTAACTAATAATATTTTAGTTTTAGCAGGTGTAGGAGTAGAAGCATTTTACTTCTTTATGAATATTTTCTATTCTTTTGGACTAAAAAATATTCCAATAGTAGATGTTGTTATACTTGTGTTAGGATTTGTAATTAGAGTATTATATGGTTCTATAATTTGTGATATTAGAATTTCAAAATGGCTTTACCTTACTATTATGTCTGGTTCGTTTTATATGGGATTTGGAAAGAGAAGAAACGAAATCAATATGCAAGGAGATAAGTCTAGAGCTGTTTTGAAGAAATACACAAAAGAATTTTTGAATAATTTTATGAATATATTTTTAACATTGTCTATTGTATTCTATTCTTTATGGTGTGTTGATGATAGTACTATTCAAAGATTTGGAAATGGATATCTAGCAATTACAATTCCAATACTAATGGTTATACTTATAAAATATAGTTTGACCTTAGAAAGAGCTGATTGTACCGGAGATCCAGTTGATGTTTTATATAATGATAAAATAATTATATTACTAGCTGGATTGCTTGCGTTGACTATGTTTGGAATTATATATTTCTTGTAATATAAATATTAGAAAGTTAAAAAAAGATTTTAGTGGCCAAATGTCTCCGATTTGGGTAATAAAGTTTGTAAATTTACATAAATTGTAGTATAATTGTTATAAACCTAGTATTGCAGAAAAAAGAAAAGGAGGAGACATTATGAACTTTTTGCTACTAGTGATATTGGCCATAGTGATGTTCCTTGCGGCGTGGTTAGGGCTTTGGCTCATGTGCGTCATCTGGAAACTCATCCGGCCGTTCCTCTGGGTTGTTGCTCTGGTCCTTGGGGTAATATTACTCCTTGGATTAATCTTCAGTCCCGGTGCTTTCGTGTCGGCAGGATACATTGTCATGGGGATTGTGCTCTTCGTAGTGGCAGTCATCATGATTAAGATTCTGTAATTGATTGGAGGTGAAACAGCTGCACTGTAAAAAGTGCGGCTGTTTTTTTATATTATAGGAAAGTTCTTCGAATTTCCTATAATATAAATGCTTCGCACAATTTAATTTTTAATATACTTGAAATCTAATAAATAATTTATTAAAATATATTGCATAAAACAAATGAAAAAATCTGTAAAGGAAAGGAAGATTAAAATGAATAACAAAAGTAATAAAGGAATTGTATCAAATGTTATTATTGTAGTTCTTGTTTTAATTATAGTTGCTTTAATTGGAATTAATGTTTTTTATATATTAACTGGTTCAAATACAGAAACATATGAAATAAATAGTACTTCAACAAATAATTACTTAAATATATCATATATTGTGGCTACTGTAAAAGATCAATCTAGTGAAGCTGCTGTTGATAAGCAACAACAAATTAATGATAAAGAAGTTTTTAACTATGTAAATCAAGTTATTAATGATGCAGAAATTTGTAATGATGAAGAATTATTAGCTAGCATAAATGGTGGCAATTATCCAACACTAGAAATTCATTTATCAAATGATGAATGCATATATTTAGTTGCTGGAGATAAATTAGGAGATGATGGAAACACAAATCTTATTTTAAGATGGAATCAAAATGATAAAGCTAATAAAACATTATATAAAACTGATTTAGAAATGGGTGCATATATAGAAGGACTATTTGTAGAAGAACAAGTAAGCGAATAAAAAAATTTAACATTGAAATTATTTCACTCATATAGTATAATAACGAACACGACGAAATAAGAAATCAGGCAATTATTGCTGGGCTTTTATATAAATTATTTATATTTTAGCAGTAAATGGAACATTTACGGGATTCTAAAAGTAAAATTCCGTAAATGTTTTTTTATATATTTGTTTAGCAAAAATGCTATGATGGTATGTTTTGAATTTTGGGAGGAATTTATTTGAAAAAGACAGATACTAAGAAAAAACTTAATGATGAAAAATTAGCTATAAAAGTATCTTTTTATAGCATTTTAACTAATACCTTTTTATCAATTTTTAAATTGCTAGCTGGAATTATAGGAAAATCAGGAGCTATGCTTTCTGATGCTGTTCATTCAATGTCTGATGTTTTCAGTACTATAGTAGTAATAATTGGTGTAAAGTTGGCAAATAAAAAGCCTGACAAAGATCATCAATATGGTCATGAAAGACTTGAATGTATTGCTGCAACTATTTTAGCTATGTCACTAATATTAGTTGGAATAGGAATTGGAATTTCAGGTATAAATAAGATTGTTAAAGGAAATTATTCTGATTTGGCTGTACCTGGTATTTTAGCTTTAATTGCTGCAATAGTTTCAATAGCAGTTAAAGAATTAATGTTTTGGTATACAAGATCAGCTGCTAAAAAAATTAACTCATCTGCATTAATGGCTGATGCATGGCATCATCGTTCAGATAGTTTATCATCTATTGGTAGTTTTATTGGAATTTTAGGAGCACGTTTAGGATTTCCAATATTAGATCCAATTGCTAGTTTAATTATTTGTGTTTTTATTTTGAAAGCTGGCTATGATATTTTTATGGACGCAGTAAAAAAGGTGATAGATGAAGCATGTGATGATGAAACTGTAAATCAAATTCAAGATATTGCTTTGTTACAAGAAGGTGTAGTAAAAGTTGATTTAGTGAAGACTAGATTATTTGCATCAAAAGCTTACATTGACTTAGAGATAAGTGTGGATGGGGATAAAAGTCTTAGAGAGGCACATGAAATTGCTGAAAAAGTTCATCAAGAAATAGAAGATAAAATTGAATTCGTTAAACATTGTATGGTTCATGTTAATCCAGCTTAAAAGTGTTAGACGTCTAATTTAAAAGACGTCTTTTTTTATTGTTAATTTTTATAAACAATTTGATACTTAAATGTATAATTATGTAAAAAAAATCTCATTAATAAATTTATAAGAAAATGATTGATTTTTTAGTGCTTCCATGATATTATATTTGTGCTTAAAATAGAAAAAAATATCAAAATTAAAAGGAGGTTTTTATGAGATTAAAAAGAACTATTTCTGCGATATTGGTTATAGCTCTTTTGGTGTCACAATTCTATGGCTTAGGTTTTGCTTTACCTAAAGTTGTTTACGCTGAGAATTTAACGGACGCAAGAATTGCAGCTACAAACAATATTGCAAACAAGTATTTTTACAATCAATTAACAGATGAAGCAAAAATATTTTACGATGGCATGGATAAATTATTACTTGAAAATGACTATTCTCAAATAAAATCTAAACTTGCCGAACCTGATTCTAAATTTGGTGTTGATTCTTATGATTTAACCGAAAAATTTAAGGAAGATGGAAATGTCTTAGAAAAAAGTTTGTATACTAAGCTTGAAGCTTATACAAAGGGAAACCAAGAACTACTTAATTTAATGGCTACAGCTAGAGATGCTTGGATGGCTGATCATGCTGGAGCATTCTATGTTGATTCTAGCAATATTACTCTTAGAGTTACAAAAGATGGAGCACAAAAACTTCATGTTTTCATGGGTATTGGTAGAACAGACACATATATAAATAAAACTTTCTGGGATTCAGAAAGCAAAAAAGTTAAAACTACTGAACTTATTGAAGCATTAACAAAAGTTGAAGAAGAGAAAAATAAAATCGTTGAAGAAGTTAAAGCTGTTGAATCAAATCTACAAGCTGGGCAAAGTTTGGAAGAACAACAAGCTAGAAAAGCTCACGATATGATAGTGCTTCAAAATTCATACAAACTTGAAGAAACAATCATTGAAGAAGGAGAAGGAGATCCTTTCAGTGTAAGAAACGTTTATGGTGCTTTTGTTACACATGAGATTGTTTGTGAAGGTTTTGCTAGAGCTTTCAAAATGGTAATGGATGATGTTAATATTCCATGTGTTTTAGTATATGGTGCATTTACTTCAGCAACTCAATATGAAGAACATATGTGGAACTACATCCAATTTGAAGACGGAAAATGGTATGGTGTTGACCTTACATGGGACAATACAGATGAAATTGAAGACCAAGGTTACGCTGGAATGAATGAAAGAATCAGTACAGAATATTTTGCTGCTGGTAGCGATAAAATGGATATGAACCATTTAGTTACTGGAACAATGTCTGCTGCTAAATATGAATTCAAATATCCAGAACTTGAAAAATCAAGTGATAGATATGTAACAGCATATGAAAATGCTGGACTAAAAGTTGAAATTGATACTGAAAGTTATGATGAAGAAGATTCTATTGCAGCTTCAAAATTAAAAGTTAGTTATGCTGTTGACTTAAATGAAAATGGTGTAATTGATGCTGGTGAAAGAATGGGATACAACGAAGCTGTTAAACATGGATATTATTTAGTAAGTAAGTTTTTAGCTTATAAATCTTCTAAAGTTGAAGAAGCTGACCCTAGCAGTCCACAATATAATCAATCAGAAGAAAGTTGGGGAGGTACATCTTACTATGCATATATATTACCTGATGTTTATGGATCAATCCAAGATTTCCAAGAAGATAATGGTGACTCATATACATCATTCTATAATGCAAATAGCCAATTTATGCAATTTGGTGTAACAGATGTTAAACCACTACCTTTTGAGGATGCTAAAACTCCTGCTGATTTAACTAAGTGTACTACTTTTACAGGAGCTTCATCAGATTTATTAGCTGTTTCTGATATGATATTTAATCCAAATGGAACTTATATTGCAGCTCCTTATATCAAAAGGGCTACACCTGTATTAAACTCAACAATGAGTATTGGAAGTACTTATCATTGTGAAGTAGAATATGATGATATTTTAATTCCTGCAGAAGGAAAACAACCTAGTGATATTGGATTAAATGTTGAAATTGAATATTCTTCAAATGTTGATCGTAATACATATACAATTACTGATTTTAAATTTGATGGAAAGAGTACATTTACATTTGATTTTACTCCAAGTACACAATATGCAGATGATGCAATATACTATAACATAACATTTACAAATGTTATTGGTCAGACTAGTGGAAAACCACCAATGGTTGTTAACTGGTTCTGTGCACATCCATGTGAAGCATATGCTTACAAATCACAAGGATTTGACTGGAACGTTTATGGAAAACCAACACTTATGGATGATGTTAATTTAGATGAACTTACAGACCAAGAAAATGAAGAATTATCTGAATTGTTAAAACATAGATTAACACTTGTTACAACATCTACAAAACCATCTGAAGAAGCTGCTATGGAACAACTTCTAGAAGCTGGAAAAGATAAAGATGGTGAAGATTTAAATATTGGTGGAACTGTTGAAAAAACTGAAACATACAATATTAGTTTAACATTATGTAAGAAACAAAAAATTGAAAATGGACAAAGAGTTAGAATAATGCTTGGATTCCCAGCAGGATATGGACCAGATGATGCTGGTGTAACATTTAAAGCATACCACTACATTAAAGACGCAAGCGGTAGAATTACAGGTGTTGAAGAAATTCCATGTATGATTACTGAACTAGGTCTTATTATTGAATGTGATGCATTTAGTCCATTCACAATAGCAGCTATAGATACTGGAACTGAAGCAAAAGTTGTTTCTTCAAACAGAACAGTATTATTCCAATCTAATGAAGGTGGAGATATTTATATTGAAGATGAGAAAGCTAATAGTGTTGTTTTAGATGAAAGTGAAAATAGCGAAGTTACTTTAACAATTAAACCTGAAAAAGGTTATGTTGTTGATGATATAGTAATTGGAGATCAAGTTATTGATTTAAACGGTGAAGATGTTACAGAATCTGACGGAAATGATAAAACATATACTATTAAATATTCTGATATAAAGAAGCAAGAATATGATGCATTAGTTGCAAAAGTTGCATTTATACCTGAAGTAACTAAACAAGAGGAAAAGGAAAGTGGATTTGAAGTTGTTGCCCAACCATTAGTTGCACAACCTGAATTTGAACTTGCTACAACTGCTACAAAAGTTGTTACAACCAAAGAACAAGAAGAATCTACTGAATTAACTTCTACATATAATAAAGATGATATTATAGAAGTTACTTATTCTTTAACAGGAATGACAAATGTAGATAAAGACGGAGTTAAAAAAGTAAAAGGAACTTTAAAATATAATAAAGAAAATCTTCAATATGTTGGAGAAAGTATTAAAGCTGGAAAAGGATGGAAAAACTTCACAGCATCTGATTCAGAAGGTACTTTAACAATTTCTGGTGAAGATGAAACTACTGATAAATCTAGTCAAATAGGTGAAGTATTTAAACTAAGGTTTAAAGTTCTTAATGATGTTGATTCTGTTGAAACACTTGTATTTAGTGAAATTAAGGGCGACGATGGAGAAGATGAAAATGTTCCAGTTTGCTCTGATGTAGTAACAACTATTCAGCTAGCTAAAAAAGCTGCTGATGTTGAAGATGAAATTACAATAACTGATTCATCAAGTTATGTAATTGAAGACAATATGATAATTGGTGTTGATCCAAAATCAACAATAAATGATTTAGCAAAAGATTTACAAGCAAGTGGAAATAAATTAATTACATTCTACGGAACAAAACTTGAATTAGATGAATATGGTAATGTTAGTACAAATGATGTTAACGAGTTGCTAAAAGTTTCTACAAAACTTACAGGTCAGGATATTATAGCTACAGGAACTACAGCAAGAGTTGGAAGTAAGAATTATGCTATTATAATTAGCGGGGATGTTGATGGTGATGGAGATTCCGACATGGTAGATTTGTCTCTAATATTATCAAGTTATAGAGAAATCGAGCAATTGACGGGATACTATAATGAAGCTGGAGATGTTGACGAAGATGGAGTAGTAGATATGATAGATGTTTCTAATGTTATTAACTACTATCGTGGCATTCAAGATTCACCAAAACCTGATGCAGAATAAATAAAAAAGGAGCAATAAAAATGAAATCAAAAATTTTAATTATAGGTTTTGTCATGATGTTAGCAACATTTGTATTTGGCTTGAATGTTTATGCTAAAGAATCAATAACAAGTGCAAATATAACATTGACATCATCAAAAACTGATTATAACCCTGGTGATGTTGCTGAATTTACTATTCATTTGAGTAATTTAAATGCAACAAAGGGAATATTAGCTTTTGGTGGAGTAATTAATTATAATTCAAGTGTTTTAGAACTAACACAAGTAGATGGACTTAATGGTTGGAGTAGTAATGGTAATGAAACTAATGTCATTGCTATTATTAGATCTTCTAATTCTGGAAATGAAGAAGATATTGCTAAAATTAAATTTAAAGTATTAAAACCTGACCAAACTACAACATTTAGTATTAAACTTACTAATGTTGAATTGGCAAATGGTGGTGGATACAAAATAAATGAAGTTACATCTAATCAAGTAACTGTCAAAGTTCAAGAGGAATCTGAGCCAACACCTTCTCAAAGTACTCAGCCTACTCAAAGCAGTAACCCAACACAAGGGCCATCTCAAGAACCAACTCCATCTAAAGACCCTACTAAACCATCACAAACTCCAGATAAGGGTGATGGAAATGATGGTAATGGAGATAACAACGGAAACCCTTCAGATGGAAATAATGGTAATAATCAGTCAAATAATAATTCAAATAATAATAACAATAATAATTCTAATAAAGGAAGTAATAGTAACTCAAATTCTAATAAAAGTGATGGCTCTACATCAAATCAAAAACTTCCTGCTTTAGGTGCTAAAGGAGTTACTGCAATATTAATCAGTGTAGTAGCAATAGTTGCAGTAGCATTGTTTGTTAGAATGAAATTGTTAGATAAAAAAATTAAAAAGACAGCAGCAAAGAAAATTGAAAAACATGACGAAAATAACTAAATAACATAAATAATATTTTAAATAAAACCAATTAGTAATTCTATTAATTGGTTTTATTTTTTTATATAAAATCTTCTATTGTAATATTTTTATTTAATTGATAGAATATACAATAATAATATTATTAAGGAAAAACATATGAGAAATTTTATAAGTAAAGAAATTGATAATGAAACATATACGTTAGTTGATGAATATGATGATATATTTGATAATAAAAAAATATATTATTTTTATTCAGCTTTAACTAATCAAAATAAATTTTTTTATAAAGATGAAAATGAATTTATTCAAATTGTAAATCAAGAAGAGATTGATTTGATTGAAGATGTAAAAAATCTTAAAGAAACAGACTTTTTATTTTCTAGAGCAACTTTTGTTTCTCTTTTAACTGGAATGAAAGGAATTAGAAAGTTTTCACAAGAAGAAAGAAAAGATTTTTTTAATGAACAATTTGAAACTCTAAAATCTTTAGATATAAAAGGTGTTGATTATGAAAAGATAAAAGGGGCAATTTTTAGTAGAGGAAATGTATATGGAGTCAGTGAGTTGCCAGGTAAAGCGGGTTTATTTCATATGATATCTCAAGATATATATTTAAGTAATGATTGTCAAAAAGGAACTAGATTACATGAAACAATTCATAAAATTACTAATTCAACACTTAAAGGAAAAATATTAGAAATTTTAAGTAGACGGTTTTGTTGAGGCAGCAACAGAAAATCTGGCTCAAAAAATTGATGAACCTAATAGTAGTGAGATTGCTTATGTTAGCCGTGATAGAAATAATATAAAGTTTGTACATTTTAATCATAAACGTGCATATCCTGAAAGTGTTTCTTTATTAAAACAAATTGAAGTTGCTACTGGTATGTCTTCTGATAAAGATATTTTGGAAGGTACTACAGATATACTTAAAGAGTTTTCAAAAAATTATGGAAAAGATTGCTTAAATACTGTTATGGCTGCATCAAATTTTGCTGCTTTCGCAGCCACATTGTCTCTAAGTAATTCTAATCTTCTTCTTTCAAAATTTAAAAATGCACAAGATACATTATTAGAAACTGTCTTTGATAAAGATTATCCTCAAGATGTAACATTAGATACTGCAAGAGAATATTTAGATCGAATGAAAGAGATGGAATCCGTTAGAGGAAGAATACAAGGAGACACTTATTTTAAAGATTTTTATAATGACAAATATGAAAAATTAAAAGAAACTTTATTACAAAGAGGTTATCAAGAAAGTGAAATTGATGAATCAATTTCAAAATATACACCTGTACAGTTCCATAAATCATCATATTTATCATCCGATTTTTTTGTATATGATGCAGATTTTCTTTCTAGAACAATTGATCTGGTAGGCATAAAACAGATTAATGAATCTGATAAGTTAAGAAGATATCATTTTGAACAGGATGGAGAGATGATTGAAGCTCTTGCACTAAATGGTACAGTTATACATTATGAGCATTTTCCAATGCCTCCTGGATTTGATTATAATAATTCTTTGATATTTAAAGAAAATCAAGATGGAACAATAGAAACTTCAAATGAAGAAAGCTATGTTATTGGCGATGATAAATTTAAATCATCTAAAAAGTTTGAAATTACACCAGAAGGAGTACTTAATATAAAAGATGAAAATGGTAATTCTATTTTTGAGATTCCACCACAAGAACTAGTCACAAGACAAGATGAATCTGAATTAGGTACTGTTAAAAAAGTTATGTTTGAAAATGCATATGGTTGTGGATATAGTATTTCTGAAATTAATGAAAATTTGGAGTGGGCAAACCAAAGTCTATTAAACAGAACAAGAAGAAAACTTGAAGAAAGGCAAAAACCAGAATTTAGAGAAAAATCTTCTAGAGAACAAGTTGAAGATGTATTTCAATCATTAAATTCTTCAAAAGTAAATTCAACAAGAACAAATTTAATTGACAGAATAAAAAACTGGAGACGAGCAAAAACAAATCCACAAAAGATAGATGAAGGAAAGGATAATATTCCAGATGCAAGATAGTAAATTTGGAAATAATTTAAAAGAGGTTTATGTAGTTCTAGAAAATCTGAATATGATACAAGACTTACCCCGTGAATTTATGGAATTTATTAAAGAAAATAAAAATGACGAATATCAGTTTTATTATGATGTAAGTAAAGAACTTGTAGAACAAAATATTTCTCAAGAATCAAAAGAAATCTTAGCAGTAATATATCATGATTTTCTTTGTACTAAGGAAGAAAAAGAAAGATTAGATAAAATTTTAATTCAAAACGAAAAAAGGGAACAAGAGGAATTATCTAAAAAATATAGTTATGAAAATTTATTTCCTAAAACTGCTGAAAAAACTGAAAATAAAGAGAAACCAATAGTTCAAGAACAAACTCAATTAGTTCAAGTAAAAGAGGAAAATATATTTAAGAAGTTTATAAGAAAAATTAAAGAATTTTTTCATATAAATAAATGATTAATTTTATAGGTATTGATTTTTTTCAATATAAAAATAAGTAAAAAGGAGAAGTGAAAATGAATAAGAAAATAGTTGCTTGCTTAATAATTATTTTATTAATTATTGTTGTTGCATTAGCTGTAATAATTGGCTTAAAAAAAGAAAATAGTAAAACAGATGAACAAAAAGACGAGGTTACAATAGAACTAAAAAATGATTTTTTCGATAAAATTGAAGATGTTTCTTATGTAGTATTAAGCTATAGCGGTGAAGAGAAAAAATTAGACAATGAACTTGCTAGTATTTTAGCTGCTGTTGATAATGACGATATTAAAGATGAAAACTACTATAAAAAGAGCGACTCAAATGCTGATACTGGTGAACAAGAATATATATTTAGATTTTATAATGATGATGATGAACTTGTATACCATATTCAATATAAGAAAAGTTCTAAAAGAGTTACGATTTATGGTATACCAGTAGGAGAATCTTCTAAATTTTATGTTATTAATGAAAAGGTAGAAAAATATATTGAAAATCATATTAGAGGTATGTAAGATAATATATTAGGAGAAAAATTTTTGAATATTGAAAGAAAAAGTATATGAATTTTTGAGAACTATTCCAAAAGGAAAAGTTGTAACTTATGGACAAATAGCAGAATATTTAGGAAATAAAAAACTAGCAAGGGTTGTTGGAAATATATTGCATAATAATCCAGATGAATTAAAATATCCGTGTTATAAAGTTGTAGATAGTAAAGGAAATTTATCAAAAAACTTTGCTTTTGGTGGTATAGAGAAGCAAAAAGAGAAACTTGAAAAAGAGGGGTTGATTGTTAAAAATTTTAAGGTTGATTTGAATAAATATAAATGGATTAATTAAAAAGTACAAATGATTAAAATATTGGAATTATAAAAAATAGGAGAAATATATGGGAAAACATATAAAAATGATTAAACAAAAGTATAAAGAAACAAAGAAAAGTTCACTTTTAGTTTATTTAATATTAAGGTCCTTTGTAATATTATGTATGGTTTTACAGATTCTTAGAGGACATTGGGATAATGCAATTTTGTGCTTTTTATCATTAATTTTATTTACTGTACCAACTCTTATAGAAGATAAACTAAAGATAACTTTACCTACGTTATTAGAAAGTATTATTTATCTATTCATTTTCTCAGCGGAAATATTAGGAGAAATAAATAACTTTTATGGAATAATTCCTAATTGGGATACTATATTACATACTTTGAATGGATTCCTAGCTGCAGGCGTTGGATTCTCACTAATTGACTTATTAAATATAAATAGCAAAGGTTTAAACTTATCTCCATTATATGTAGCAATAGTTGCATTTTGTTTTTCAATGACCATTGGTGTATTATGGGAATTTTTTGAATACGGTGCTGATACATATTTTAAATTCGATATGCAAAAAGATAGAATAGTTACTCAAATCTCATCAGTTGAACTAAATCAAGAACGTAAAAATGAACCTGTGGTAATTGATAATATTCAGTCTACAGAAATAAAATCTAAAGATGGAACAACTGTTATTGAAGGCGGATATTTAGATATAGGAATACATGATACTATTAAGGACTTATTTGTTAATTTTATAGGAGCAGTATCTTTTAGTTTTCTTGGATTCTTATATATCAAAAATCGTGAGAAATATAAATTTGCAAGCAATTTCATACCTGTCAAAGATAAAAAGGTATAGTACTTTTATTATTTAAAATATTTATTTTATATAAAGGATAAAATTAGGCAAATGGATGAAGAAACTATAAAAGAAAGCTTAGATAATATTATTAATCAGATAGAAACTAGAAAAAAAGCAATTGAAAATGATGCTAAATTAAGTGATATGTTTTCATCACTTTTTGGTGAAGATCCTGGTAAATCTAATAATAATGAAATTGACATTACGGTTAGTGGCATGGAAGTTTTTAAAAGATTGACTGAAATGAAAGAATATAAACATGTTGATAAATTAACCTTAAGAATAGATGATTTCACTGAGTTAAGTGATGAGGACATTGAACTTATAAAAAGTAGTCACGCAGATTTCATATTAGATGTAGATAATATCAGAGGAGCTACTTCAGAAATATTAGGTAAACTAGAAAATATTCATTATGATATTGATTTCGATATATATACATCTGAAAACCCTTATACTACAGAAGAAATGCAAGAGATGTTAGAAGCTATAGATTCATTTAAAGGACAAATTAAAAGCAAATCGACAGATTTTGAAAAATTTATGGAGATATATAAAATATTAATTTTATCTAATGATTATGATTTTGCTGGTGTTTCAGCTAACGAAGAATCAACTCAAGAAAGGATAACTGCTGCAAGAAGTATGATTGGGTCTGTTTTACAAGGATCTGTTGTATGTCATGGATTTGCATTAGAATTAAAACAGATGCTTGCATATTATGGTATAGAGTCAAAATTTATATCTGGGTCTAATCATGCATGGAATCAAGTTAAAATTGATGGAAACTGGTATAATACTGATTTGACTGCTGATTATAGTGCGATCAGAAGAAAAGATAAAAATGCATTAAAGTATTGTCTTTTGGGAGATGAAGAATTTTACCAAGATCTTACTCCAGAAAAGAAAATGAGTGAAATACCAGAAAAGTGTCCTGCTGATTTTCCTAGAGACCAAATAAATGCTCATTTACAAGATTTAGAAGAAAGAAAATCGATGCAAACAGGTGATTTAGGAAAAGGAATTTTAAGATTTGTTAATAGAAAAAATTAGAAGATATTGATATTTTCAATATCTTCTTTATATTTAAGAATAAATAACGTATAATCAATAAAAGGATTTTTATTAGGAGTATAAAATGACTATTGAAGAAGAAATATTTAGAAAAACTAAAGTTGATTTTAACAAAGTAACAAAATATGGTTTTAAAAAAAATAAGTCTTTATATAGGTATTCTAAAAATATTATGAATAATACTTTTAGAGTTGATGTAGAAATAAATGAAGACGGAATAGTACAAGGTAGAGTTTTTGATTTGTCCTTTGGAGATGAGTACACAAATTATCGTATAAAAGACAGCACAGGTTCTTTTGTGGGACAGGTCAGATATGAATTCGAAAACATATTAAAAGATATTAGAAGTAACTGTTTTATTAGAGAAGCTTTTATATTTGGTCAATCTAATAGAATTGCAAATGTAATAAAAGAAAAGTATGGAGACGATCCAGAGTTTGAATGGGAAAAGTTTCCTGGTTTTGCTACTTTTAGAAATAAAGATAGTAAAAAATGGTATGGCATTATAATGAATATCAACAAAAATAAAATAGATGAAAAATCTAATGGTGAAGTAGAAATAATTGATATAAAATTAGATCCGAGTGAAATAGAGGATTTACTAAAACAAGATGGATTTTACCCTGCATACCATATGAATAAGAAAAGTTGGATAACAATTGTATTAGATGGTACTTTACCAGATGAAAAAATAATAAGTTTAATTGATGAAAGTTATTCATATACTGTTTCAGATAAAAATAGTGCTAAAAATGAATGGATAGTTCCTGCGAATCCAATATACTTTGACATAGAGAAAGCATTAAATAAAAGTAATATAATGATGTGGAAACAAACTACAGACATAAAAATTAACGATATTGTTTATATATATGTTGGTAAGCCTTATTCGTCAATTATGTATAAATTTAAGGTTCTAGAAGTTAATATTCCTTATGAGTATAAAGATAAAAATTTAAAAATGCAAAAAGTTATGAAAATAGATTTGATGAAAAGATATGAAAAAGAAAAATTATCTTTTGATAAGTTAAAAGAATTTGGAGTAAATGCAATTCGAAATCAAAGATATATGCCATTAAACTTGAGTAAATATATAAGTGAAATTGATAAATAGGAGAAGTAACATGAATAATCTATATATAATAACAGGCCCAGCTGGAGTCGGGAAAACTACAATATCTCATAAAATTGCTAAAAACATAACTAAATCTGCTCTTATAGAAGGAGATAGTATTTACAGCCAAGTAGTAGGTGGATATGCTCCTGCTTGGAAAGAAGGTAATCATTTAAATATATTTTGGAAAATATGTTTAGATATTATTGAAACATATTTAACCGATGGTTATGATGTTATTTTTAATTACATAGTCACACCTAAGGTTTTTGAAATAATTAAAGAAAGATTTAAAGAGTATAATGTAAAATTTGTTATTCTGATGTGTGATGAAGAAACTATTTTGAAAAGGGATAGTGAAAGAGTAGAAGACTGCAGAATGAATGAGAGATGCATAACATTATTAAATAACTTCAAAGAGTATAATTTTGAGAAAAAATATTATTTTGATACAACTAATCTTTTGATAGATGATGTTGTAAAAACTATTCAAGAGAATGATAGATTTATAATTAAATAAATAATGATTTATAGGAGGAAATAGACTTGAAAGCAATTGTTAAATTAGGAAATGGAAAATATTATTTATCTAAAGTATTTGGAGTTTTTAATGACAATTTAAGTGATGAATTTAAATCTGGATATAAATATTATTATATTGTTTTTGATGAAGAAAAGAAAACGTTAATTACTTTATTAGAGTATCCAAATAATCTAGTTCCTGAAATTCTGATTTATGATAATGATACATCAGATATGGAGATTGATAAAAACGATTGCGGAAAAGTTAATTTCCTTTCTGATGATGAGATAAATAATATATTGGTTGGAAATGTTAGCGATGATATATTATCAAAATGTATGAAATTTGTAGAAAATAATGAATTGGATTATATAGAAATAAAAGATGATAATGATATAGAAAATTTTATGATAGTTTCAGGAAACCTTCACGATGGATATATAAAAGAAACTTCTGAAACAAATAATAATTTATATGTTCTATTTGATGGAGTATGGGGATGCAATATTGAAATGATATTTGAGGGAAATGTACAATATCAAAATTTAAGAGATGAAGACAATTTATGGTGGTTTGGCTCAACAATTTTTTTTGATAATAATGAAATTGTCTTGGTTGATGACGAATGTTATGAAAAAGGTGATGACTTTAAAAAATGTTTGACTTGGTTTAAAGCAGAAAAAGCAAAATATAAAGTAACACCAGATTAAGCAAATAATTTGCAGTAAGTAAAATATTTGATAAATAGAGAAAGAAGAAATTTTAATGGAAAAAAGGGATTTATATGATTCAAAGCGAAATCCTACAGGTGAAACAATTTTAAAAGGAGAAGAAACACCTGAAGGAAGATATATAGTAGTTGTTATGGTTTTTATACAAAATTCTAAAGGAGACTTTTTAATTCAAAAAAGAAGCGAAAGAAAGAATGGAAAATATGCAACTACTGGAGGTCATCCAAAATCTGGTGAAAGCAGTATTCAAGGATTATTAACTGAGGTTGAAGAAGAAATTGGTTTGAGATTAAATCCTGATGATTTACAATTATATTATTCTGGTAAATCTGAAGAAAAAAGGGTTTTCTGGGATGATTACTATATAAAGATGGATGTTGAAGATATAAAGGAATTGAAATTGCAATCTGATGAAGTAGATGATGTTGAATGGTTTTCTGAAAGTGAAATCATAGAACTGATGAAACAAGATAAATTCTTTAAAAATCACTTTGAAGAATTTGAAATTTTGTTAGATTGGTTAAAGCATAATAATTTGTAGAGGTAAAAATTATGGAAGATATTATAATACGAAACGTAAAAAAACAAGATATACCAAAAGTTGTAGATATTCAAATAAATGGTTGGAAAACGGCTTATAGAGGAATAATAGAAGATCAATATTTAAACACAATGAGTAAAGAAGAAAAGATAGAGAAAAGACAAAAAGACTATATGATGAATGGATTTATTGTTGCTGAATTAAATAACGAAGTAGTAGGTTTTTGTAGATACATAGATAATAATAGTTTTTCTACAGAAGTAGAAGAAGCAGACTGCGAATTGCTTGCTTTATATGTAAAATCGAATCTAAAATATAATGGAATAGGCACAAGATTATTTCAATACGTAAAAAATGAATTTACTAAAAAAGAAAAAAGTAAAATGATATTATGGTGTTTAAAAGATAATGAACCTTCTAAAAAGTTTTATAAAAAAATGGGTGGTAAAATAATATGTGAACGTCCAATAGAAATAGGAAACAAATTTTATCAAGAAGTATGTTTTCTATATAATATTTAGTAATAAATATTACAATTTAGGAGTGTGATTATATGGCTACAACAAAAGAGTATAAAGATAGGGAGAATTTATGGAAATAATAAAATATGATAATAATACTTTAATAAACTTTTATTCAAAAAATGAATTAGAATTTGATGAAATAAAAGGATATTTTGGAATAGATGTAAAATCAAAAGCATAAAATTGCAATTAGATAAAACATCTAAAATAAAACTAACTGGAGATTGTTATATTACAGAATTAGAAGATAGTGATACAACTTATAGCAACATAGATTTTAATGGACATAAGTTATATGTTAATGGTATAGCTATAAACTAATTTTAAATAAAATAACTATTAATTTGTTTGACAATTTTTAATTTTTTTGTTAAAATCCAAATGTTAAAAATAGAAAAGACGACACATGTAGTGCTTTGCACGTAAATCTGATAACAGAACTTTTTTATGTTAGAATTTATGTACAAAAATTACATGTGTATTTTTTTGTCTTTTAGAAAGGAGATTAAAATGCCAGAAACAAAATTTCAAAGATTAATTTTTGCATTAATAACAGTAATTATAACTGTGCCTTGTTTTGTATTTTATTGCTCTTCTTATGAAGCAGGAGGATTTACAGTTGATATAATTAAAAATTCTTTAATATTTATTCCAATTGAGTTTATACTTGCATATCTATGTGAAATTTTCATTGGAAGTCCACTATCAGTAAAATTTGCATTAAAAGCTATGCCACCACAGAAAAATTCTCCTATGATGGTTGAAACAGCAATAATATGTGCAACAGTAGGAATTATGTGCCCATTAATGAGTTTTTTAGCAACAATTTTGTATAATGGAATTATTGCAGTTGCTATATATCATCAAATAAGTTTTTCATATTTTATGATAAATTTCATACCATTTTGGCTACAAAAAGTTGTATTGAATTTCCCATTTGCTTTATTATCACAATTATTTTTTATACAACCTCTTACAAGAACAATATTTAAAAAGATATTTGTAAAAAAATCAAAAGAATATAGCATCGAAAATGAGCAAGAATTGGTTGAATCTACAGAAACAATTCCATCAGATATAACAAAGTAGATGTAAAGTTATAGTAATTAAACATTAAAAAAATAAGAAGACATTAATTTAATTGTTAATATCTTCTTTATTTTTTATTTATAAAAAAGACTCTAGATTAATTTACTAGAGTCTTTATTGATTTATATAGATTTTATATTAAAAATTAAATGCTATAAATAATCCTACTACTAAAATTATAGATAAATAGATAAGAATATTTTTAACAAAAAAGTCTATTATTTTATTATCTGAAGCATATAAATCAGATTTATTTTTCTTATCCAAAATCAAACAAATTAATATTGATAATGGAATAACAAAAATAATACATTTCATAGCTTTCATTATACTATATGAACTATTTAACATACTCATTGAGATATTTAACATTTCATAGTATCTGTATAAATTATTTATTATTTCAAATATAGTTAAAACAATTAGTAAGATATAACAAGTTGTTTTTAACTTCTTTGTTTTTATATTATTTATAATCATAGCCAATAATATGATGTATAAGAAGCTAAAATGTACAGCATAAATAAACCCTACATCATAACTATAAAAGTAATGTAATATCAAATTACAAGTTATAGTAATTGCTACAAAAAGAATATAAAATAAATTATATTTATCTTTTTCTTTAATCTTTTTTGTTATATATAATAGTAATAGTATAAAAGTACTTAATAATAGTAATGCAAAAAATGCTTTTATAAATATAGGTAAATTATAAGTATCAAATATAATAAGTTTATCAGTATTTACTAATGAAGGACATAGCAGAGGATAGAAAAATATTTGTTTTATCCAAACCAAATTCTTAGCATTACTAAATACTAAACTCATATATTTAACTTCTTCATATTTCTCAGTTCCTCTTAAACCATCTATGATGCTAGTAATAAATATTGGACTGTTTGTCCAAACAAATGCCTGAAATAAACAAAGAATTATTATTCCAACAACATTAAAGATATTTATAATAAACAAATCTTTAATAATTTTCTTAAACTCTTTTTTTAGATTATATCTACAGATTAAAACTAGAATTAAACCTATGAAATATGTAATATAATTAGTTAATGTAATTCCAAACGAAACTATTCCGAAGAAAATTAATAAAAATTTTTCTTTAATTGATAATTTTCCTTTATGTTGTGTTAAGCAGGTTACAATATACCAATATGAAATTAGTCCTAAACCAGCAAATATAAAGGTTTCTGGAGTAGTAGAAAATAGTAATAAAGAAAAACTGAAACCATATATAAAACTACAAATTATTCTTAATAATTTAGAAATATTTAATCGTTTTAAAATTGCATATAAAAAGCAAACAGAAATACTTCCACAAAAAGCTTGTTCTAAAATAATTGCTAAAGATGGCTCATTTGCTATACCATTTACAACTAACGTAATAGTTTGAGTTAAAATTAAAAATAGTGGATGTACTTTTATTCTATAGTGATTACCAAGTATCTCTGTTAGATCACCGACTGCTCTAGGAGTATCTGCACTAAATAATAAGTCATATGGAAAACTCTCTTTATAAGATAGTAATATCCCTAAAAATAAATATATTGCTAAGAAAAAAACGAACAAATATATATATTTGTATATAGATTTTAAATAAATTAAAATCTTATTCCTATTATTAATAACTTTTGAGAGCATTTTTTCTAATCTTTTCCTTTCTGTAAAATTTGAAAATCATCATACAATAAGGTGATTATAGCATAATTAAAGCCGTTGGTAAACAAAATTTTTATTTTTGATGGCTAGTATCACTTTATATTTACCTAAATATTGGCATTCAATTGATTTCCTTAGGAAAATAAAATATAATGAGTATGATTTAATTTAAAGCGAAAATAAAGAAATTTTATAGAAAAATAAACTAAAGGAGATTAAATTATGGATTCAAAAAATGGAATAATTGGACTAGCTATTGGTGATGCTATGGGCGTTCCATTGGAATTTTGTATTAGAGAAAAACTAATGCAAAACCCTACAACTGAAATGAAGGGATATGGTAGTCACGATGTTCCTAAAGGTAGTTGGTCAGATGATACATCAATGACTTTAGCTACAATGGATGATACTTTTTTTACTATTTCATATATTTCTTGTTCTGAAAGTTTCTTACTATAACAATAATAAGTTATTGGTAAAATTCTCATTAAAGAACCATTACCATTATCCATTTCAGAATCTTCACCACATTCT
>CANQPZ010000018.1 GCA_947625895.1 uncultured Clostridia bacterium
TATTTTTCTCAGTTATTTTTGTTATACTTACTGTTGTATTAACAGTTTTAAACATGAGATAATAATTTTTAGGGGGCGACATCATTTTAGTGATATCGCCCTTTATATTTTTTAAAACGGAAGGATAAAATGGAAAAAGAATATATAATTGGGTGTTTCAATGCTCATGAAAAGGGCTTTGGTTTTGTAAAGCCAGAAGACGAAAATATAGAAAGAGATATATTTATTCCTGAAAAATATGTTAATAATGCCTTAAATGAAGATATTGTTCAAGTAGAAATTACAAAACAAAATGAAAATGGAAAAAGCAGAGAAGGAAAAATCGTAAAGATAATAAGAAGAGGAAAAGATACAATTGTTGGAACTTTCCAGAAATCTAAAAATTTTGGCTTTGTTGTTCCTGATGATAAAAGCTTTGGAACTGATATCTTTATTTCTAAAAAGAATTTTGGAAAAGCTAGAGACAAGCATAAGGTAGTTGTCAAAATTACTAAATATCCTGAGAAAGGTCGTAAAGCAGAAGGAGAAATAGTTGAAGTTATTGGGCATATTAATCAAGCAGGTGTAGATATGCTTAGTATTATAAAAGAATTTAAATTACCAGCTAGATTCCCTGAAGATGTTGTTCAAGAAGCAAAAAGCTTTGGAGATAAGGTAAGAGAAGATAAATCAAAGGAAAGAGTTGATTTAAGAGACAAAACAATTTTTACTATTGATGGCGAAGATGCAAAAGATCTTGATGATGCTGTTAGTGTAGAAAAAAATACTGATGGAAATTATATATTAAATGTTCATATAGCTGATGTTAGTCATTATGTTAAAGATAGAAGTCAATTAGATAGAGAAGCAAGAATCAGAGGTACAAGCGTTTATATGCTTGATAGAGTTATTCCAATGCTTCCACGTGAATTGTCTAATGGACTTTGTAGCCTAAATGCTGGTGAAGATAGATATACTTTATCTGTTACTATGGAAATAGATAATGAGGGAAATGTTATTTCTTCTAATATTTATAATGCTGTTATTAATGTTACTGAAAGAATGAGTTATACAGATGTTCAAAAAATTATAGATGGTAGTGATAAGAAAGTCTTAAAACGTTATGAAAAATACATTAGCAATTTTAAGCTTATGGAAGAATTAGCAATTATTTTGAAAAATAAAAGAATGAGTAGAGGATATTTAAATTTAGACTTGCCAGAAAGTAAAATTGTTTTAGATAACATTACAGGAAAATGTCTTGACGTAAAAAAATATGAAACTACTTTTGCTAATGAAATAATTGAGCAATTTATGCTTATAACTAATGAAACTGTAGCTGAAACATATTATTGGCTTAATTATCCTTTTATTTATAGAGTCCATGAAGAACCTGATATTGATAAAGTAAAAGAGCTTAATAAATTCTTATTTAACTTAGGTTATAAAATTCATATAAGTCAAGATACAATTCATCCATCTGCTTTTTCTAAGGTATTAGAAGAAGTCAAAGGAAAACCTGAAGAAAAAGTTGTATCAAATTTGATTTTAAGAACACTTAAAGTTGCAAAATATGATAGTGAAAACCTTGGACATTTTGGAATTGCTGGAAAATATTATTGTCATTTTACTTCACCTATTAGAAGATATCCTGATTTATTTATTCATAGGGTTATTTCGGAATATTTAGGTAGTTCAGAAAAACAACAGGAACGATTTAGAGAAAAAGCTGAGAAATATGCAAAAGTTTCTTCTGAAAGAGAAAGAGTTGCACAAAAAGCTGAAAGAGAAGCTGAAAGCATGAAAAAAGCTGAATTCATGGAAGATAAAATTGGAAATGAATATGATGGAATTATTTCTTCAGTGACTAATTTTGGAGTTTTTGTTGAACTTGAGAACACAGTTGAAGGTTTAATTAGATTTCAAGATTTAGGTGATGAATATTTTATATTTAATGAAGAAAACAGAACGTTAACAGGTGAAAAAACAAAAACGATTTATAAAATAGGTGATCATATAAAAATAAAAGTTATTAGGGCAAGTAAAAGTACTAGAGAAATTGATTTTGCTCGAGTATAAATTATAAAAAGATATTCTTAGTATTCCTTTGTTTATGACAGATACAAAGATACAATAGAATATCTTTTTTTATATAAGAAGAAAAACAAAACAAGACAAAAATATTTTATTCAAAAATACTTTATATTTATTAAGTTTTATAATATAATATCAATGCATATATTTTGAAAAATTGACTGAATTAGTAAAATGAATATAAATTAAATGTTAAAAATAGTTATTTAACAAAGGAGGAATTTATGGATAGAAGGAGTGGAAGAAATTCATCAAGGGGTACAGGAAGAAGATCTATAAATAAAAAAGCGTCTTCTACTACTAGAAGAGTATCTCCTGTTTCGGATGAAACGAAAATGTATAAATTCAACAAAGAAGATTTAGATGATGCTATAAATGATAAATATAATAGAAATGAAAAAAATAATTCAAGAAACAATTCAAAAGGTAAGAAGTCTAAAAAATCAAACAAATCAAATAAACCTAATACAACTGGAAGAAAAATCTGGAGAGTTGTTAAGAAAATTTTAATTGTATTGTTTATATTAGGAATTCTTGCAGGATTAATTTTAGCTGGAATTATAGCTGGAATATTCTTTGGATTCTTTGGCGATGACTTTAAAATGACAAAAGATGACTTACTAATACAATTTAGTAATTCAGAAGTTTATGATGCAAATGGAGATTTGATTTGTACATTAGTAGGAGATGAAAATAGAAAAATTGTTAGTTTGGAAGATATGCCTAAATACTTGCCAAAAGCATATGTTTCAATTGAGGATGAAAGATTTTACCAACATAATGGTGTTGATATAAAGAGAACAGCAGCTGCAACTGTAACTTATATTTTTAAAGGTGATTCATCATATGGTGGAAGTTCAATTACACAGCAGTTAGTTAAAAATATAACAAAAGATGATGATCACTCAGCTCTTAGAAAAGTAAAAGAAATGGCAAGAGCTATCCAAATAGAAAAAGAAATTTCAAAAGATGATATATTAGAGCTTTACTTAAACGTTATATATGTAGGTGGAAAAGGAAATCTACATGGTGTTGCATTAGCTTCAGAATATTATTTCAATAAAAATGTATCAGATTTGGATTTAGCTGAATGTGCATTCCTAGCTGGTATTAACCATTCACCTAGTGCATATGATCCATTTAAAGGATCAGAAGAAACAGTTAAAAAATGTAATGATAGAGCGAAAGTAGTTTTAAACAAAATGCTTGAATTAGGAAATATTAGCCAAGATGAATATAATGTAGCCGCAGCAGAAATTGATCAAGGATTAAAGTTTGAGCAAGGAAATAAAAATGTTACAGTAGTGTATTCATCTCATACAGAAGCTGCTATAGATCAAATTGTTAAACAACTTATGGAAGAAAAAGGTATGACACGTCAAATGGCTGAAACAAGAGTATATGGCGGTGGATACAAAATTTATACAACACAAAATCCAAGTATTCAAAGTACAATGGAAGAAGAAATGGCTAAAGAAAAATACATAAAACCAGGAACATTGAAAAAAAGCGATGGTAACAAACAAAATTCACAAGCTGCTATGGTTATTATAGAGCCTTCTACTGGAAATGTTGTTGGTTGTGTTGGACAATTAGGAACTAAAACTACAAATGGAGATTTAAATAGAGCTGTTCAAAGCTATAGACAGGTTGGATCTGCAATGAAACCACTTGCAGTTATAACACCAGCTATTCAAGAAGGAATTATTACACCATGTTCAGTTTACTTAGATAAACAAACATCAGAATTTACTGGAGAGCCATGGCCAAAGAATTATGATAAAAAGTATAGAGGAAGACAGACTGTAAGACAGGCAATTGCTGTTTCTGGAAATGTTATTCCTGTTAGAATATTAAACCAATTAGGTGTAGATAAATCTATAGAGTATTTGAATAAAATGGGACTTAATGTAGATAATCCTGATATTGGTTTATCACTTGCACTTGGAGCAAAAGAATATTCACCATTACAAATTGCAGCAGGTTATGCAATGATAGATAATGATGGTTTATACATTGAACCTACATTCTATACTAAAGTAACAGATGCCGCAGGAAATACAATTTTGGAACCTCATCAAGAAAAAAATCAGATTATGGGAAAATCTGAAGCATATCTAGTTAAGAGTATCATTATGGAACCAGTTTTAGGAAATACACCTGGAGCTACAGCTACTTATGCTAAAATGTCAGGATTTGATGTTTGTGCAAAAACTGGTACAACAGATAGTGATTTTGATAGATGGTTCTGTGAATTTACAACATATTATGCTGCTGCTTGTTGGTATGGATATGATAGAAATGAAGAAGTTCATTATTCAGGAAGCCCATCAAACCCAGCTGGTGGAATATGTACAGCTATAATGAAAGCGATTCATAAAGACCTTACACCTACGAGATTTACAGTTCCAGATGATATTGTTACAGCAACTGTATGTAAAGATTCAGGATTATTACCATCACCAGGTTGTCCTACAATTACAGATATATTTATCAAATCTAAAGTACCAACAGAATATTGTAAAACTGAAAGTTCTGCTAAGACATATCTAATATGTCAAGATTCTGGATTAATTGCAATTGAAGGGATTTGTCCAAATGTAGTACAGAAGACTTTTGAAGAAGGAGATGAAATTCCAACAGAGGTTTGCGGAATACACAAAGTACAACCATCAGAGACACCATCACCAACGCCATCAACATCGCCATCTCCAACGACTAGTAAGTCACCAAAGCCTCCAACGACACCATCGACAGAACCAACACCTTCTACAAAACCAACTCCGTCTGAAGACCCAGAAGATCCAGAAGATTAGTAAATTAAAATATTATCATAAGCGTAAGGTGTACTAACACTAGAATTAGTACACCTTACCTGAATATATAGAGAGGAAAATTCTATGGAGCTAAAATTATATAATACTTTAACAAGACAAAAAGAAGTTTTTAAGTCAATTGACGAAAATAAAGTTAGACTTTATAGCTGTGGACCAACTGTATACTATTATGCTCATATAGGTAATTTACGTGCATATTTATTTATGGATAATTTAAGAAGAGTCTTAAAATATAATGGATATGAATTATTACATGCAATGAACATAACAGATGTTGGACATCTAGAATCTGATGCAGATGAAGGCGAAGATAAAATGCTTAAAGCTGCTAAAAGAGAAAATAAAGATCCATATGAAATTGCAAAATTTTATACTGAAAAATTTATGATTGACTTAAATAAATTAAATATTAGTATGCCTGAAATAATCTGTAAAGCAACTGAACATATAAAAGAAATGGAAGAATATGTTCAAAAGATTATTGAAAATGGGTATGCATATGAAACAAAAGATACAATTTATTTTGATACATCAAAACTTGATAAGTATGGAGTATTATCAAATATAAATGCAGAAGAACAAAAAGCAGGTGCAAGAGTAGAATTTGATAGTCAAAAGAAAAATGTAACAGATTTTGCTTTATGGATTAAAGCACCTGAAAATCATATTATGAAATGGGATACTTTCTGGGGAAAATGTTATCCAGGATGGCATATTGAATGTTCAGCAATGGGTAGAAAATATCTAGGAGAACAATTTGATATACATACTGGCGGAATTGACCATATTCCAATTCATCATGAAAACGAAATTGCTCAAAGTAAAGGATATTCGGGAAAGATTCCAGCAAATTGGTGGATGCATTGTGAATTTTTACTTATTGATGGTGGAAAGATGTCAAAAAGTTTAAACAATGTATATACAATAGGAGATTTAGAAAATAAAGGTTTTTCTGCAATGGATTATAGAATGTTTAATTTTACTTCACATTATAGAAATAAATTAAACTTTACATGGGATTCATTAGAATCTGCTAAAATAGCTTTATCAAGATTAAAAGAAGCTTATAAAAAGCATGCAAATGGAGAAGAACATGTTTCAGAAGAGACAATAGATGAATATGAAAGAAAATTTCATGAAGCAATTAATGATGACTTAAACATGCCACAAGCAATGGGTGTTGTTTGGGACGTGGCTAAAAATCTAGTTAAATCTAAAGATTTTGCAAAATTATTATTAAAATTTGATGAAGTTTTAGGATTGAAATTAGATGTAGAGGAAAAAATAGATTTGCCAGAAGAAATCCAAAAAATTGTTGATGAAAGAGAGTTAGCAAGAAAGAATAAGGATTGGGCTAAATCAGACGAATTAAGAGATATTTTAAATGAAAAAGGTTATACTGTTAAAGATACAAAAGATGGTATGATCGTAAACTTGAAATAGTATTTGCGAAAGGAAAGTAAAATGAGGTTTGTAACAAAGGAAACAGAAAAAGAATATACTGAATTTTTAGAAAATCATGAGCGTTGTAATTTTCAACAATCACTAGAATGGGGTAGAGTTAAAACTAATTGGATTAAAGAAGTAGTATTAGCTGAAGATGAACAAAAAAATATAATAGGTTCTGTTTGTGTATGGATTAGAAAAATACCTATTTTCGGAAATATTATGTATTCATCAAGAGGTCCAGTTTGTGATATTCATAATGAAGAAGTTTTAAAACAACTTACAGAAGGTATAAAAGAATTAAGAAAAAAATATAATGCATTTGTTTATAGAATGGAACCAGATGTAAGAAAAGATGATAAAGAATTTAGAGAAATAATTGAAAAAATAGGTTTCAAAGTAAAAGATGATGCAAAAGATTTTAGAGATGAAATCCAACCTCGTTTTGTTTTCAAACTTGATATAAAAGGTAAAACAGAAGATGAAATCTTACAGAATTGTCATTCAAAAACAAGATATAATATTAGATTAGCAGCACGAAAAGGTGTTGTTATAAAAGAAGGAACGAAAGAAGATTTAAAAGAATTCCACAAAATAATGGTAGAAACAGGGGAAAGAGATGGATTTCTTATTCGTTCTCTTGAATACTTTGAAAAAATGTATGATGAACTTGCACCAAAACATATGAAATTACTTATGGCTTATTATGAAGACAAGCCAATTTCAGGTATAATTCCAATAATGTATGGAAATAAGACTTGGTATTTATATGGTGCAAGTAGCAATTCTCATAGAAACTTAATGCCAAATTATTTACTTCAATGGGAAATGATAAAAGAAGCAATTAAAAATAAATGTGATGTCTATGATTTTAGAGGAGTTTCAGGAGTAGTTGATGAGAATCATCCTCAATATGGATTATATAGATTTAAAAAAGGATTTGGAGCTGAATTCACAGAATTCATAGGTGAAATTTATTTACCATTTAAACCTTTAAAATATAAACTATATAAATTTTCTGAAAAAACATTTAGAAGACTTAGAGCTTTTAAAAATAAAATTTCACATAAAAAATAGATGTAGAAGGTAAAAATGAAAGTATTAGAAATTTCCTCAGAAGATTTAGAATTTAATATTGAAACAATAAAAAAGAGAGCTGGAAATACAAAGATAATTGCCGTAATTAAAGGTAATGGATATGGATTAGGCTTAAAAGAATTTGCTGAATTTTTACTGCAACATGGAATAAGTGATTTGGCAGTTTCTTCTGTAGAGGAGGCTGTTGAACTAAAAAAATTAAATTTAGATGCTACAGTTTTATGTCTAGAATCTACAGCAATTAGAGAAGAAATTGAGGAATTATTAGATAATGATGTTACAATAACAATAGGAAATCTTGAATCTGCAAAAACTTTAAA
The DNA here is from genome assembly GCA_947625895.1 of uncultured Clostridia bacterium. Classification (GTDB taxonomy): domain Bacteria; phylum Bacillota; class Clostridia; order TANB77; family CAG-508; genus UMGS1994. The sequence goes on from CANQPZ010000018.1 coordinate 7,775, forward strand.
TGAATTAGCAAAGGAAAAAAACAAAAAAGCACATGTACATTTAAAGATCGATACAGGATTTTCAAGATATGGAATATTATATAGTAATAAAGAAGAAATTTTAAATACTATTAAAGAATGTACAAGCTTATTTGTAGATGGAGTATATTCACATTTTTCATATGCTTATTCTAAAAAAGATGATTTTATGAATTTACAATTTTCAAGATTTATGAGTGTGAAGAATTTTTTAGAGGCAAATGATATATCTATTCCAATTTATCATATTGCAAATTCATCAGCTTTTCTAAAAAATGAAGAAATGTTTATGGATGCTGTAAGAATTGGTTCTGCGTTTTTGGGTAGAATAAGTGTTGAAAATACAATTGGGCTAAAACGAATTGGAATTTTAAAATCTAGAGTTGTTGAAATTAAGAAATTAGAAAAAGGAACAACAATTGGTTATGGGAATTCTTATAAGTTGAAAAAAAGTTCTAATATAGCTATTATTCCATTAGGATATGCTGATGGATTAAATGTTGGAAATAGAAATGATACGTTTAAATTTATTGATAAATTAAGGCTTTTGAAAAATAGTTTGGTATATTTCTTAAAAGATGATAGAATATATGTGCAAATAAAAGATAAAAAATATCCTGTTGTAGGAAAGATTGGAATGAATCATATTGCAGTAAATATAGGAAATGATGATATAAAAATAGGCGAGGAAATAAAAATTGATGTATCACCAATCTTTGTTTCAAGTAAAATAAGAAGGGAATATATTTAATGGAAAAAAAGAAAAGGATAGGCTTTTTTAAAAGAATAAAAATGTCTATTTTTGGACTAGAAAATTATATAGAATTTACAGCAGAAAAAACAGGTAAAGCTATTTTATTTATGTTTATACTAGCATTTTTATTTGTGATTATTATAGTTGCTTCAAATATTGTTTATTTGTATGCTACATATGGTTCACCTGTTAACTATTTGAATGATACACTTCCTGATTTCAAAATTGAAAATTCAACAGTTGTAATAGAAAACGAAGATTCACAAAATGAAGAACAAAAAATTATAGCAGATACAATTAAACAAATGGAATCTACATATAGTGGAATATTTGATAATCAAAATATAAGTAAACAAGATATTATAAATTATGCTAATGAGAACGAAAGATCTGTTATTATTAGTATGTCATCATTTATATTTATAAGTGAATATGCTGACTTACTATTATTGTGGTTAACTACTGCTACACTTACATCATTGATAGGACTAATTGTTTTAAGGTTTTCAAGAATAAAGATGAAATACTCAAAATTATTTGCACTTTCAATATATGCATCTACATTATCTATGGTTTTAACAGTTATATATTCAATTGCAAATAGTTTCTTTAATGTTTATATTGATATTTTTGAATATTTATCAATGTTAATATCTTATATATATATCACGGCAGTAATTTATATGATAAAATCAGATTTAATAAGACAACAAGTTGAATTAATAAGAATAGCTGCAATACAAAAAAATAAATCAGAAGAAAAAGAAGAAGAGCAAGAAGAGAATCAGGAAAAAGATGAGAAAGATGATAAAGACAAAGAAGAAAAAAATGGTGAAGAAAATACAAAAGAAAAAGATGAAAAAGATGATTTAGATGAACCGGACGGTTCAGAAATCTAATGTTGAAAGGAAGTTAAAATGGCTAAAAAAAATAACAAAGATAAGAAGAAAAATAACAAACTAATATTATTTATTATTGGAGCATTAATTTTAATTGCTGCTGTTGTTGGAATATTTGCTTTTCAAGAATTAAAGGCTAAAGAAAAAGAAATTTCTTATGATCAATTGTATCAAGATATAGTTCATCATCAGGTTGAAAAAATAGAAATGACTATAGGATCTTCTACAGTAAATATAAAATATAAAGATTCTGATGATGAAAAAACTACAAATATAAACTCATTACAACCATTTGCAGAGTTTTTAAATAATCAATTAGAGGAAAATAATCCAGAACTTAAAGTTGAATATAAGACTCCTAACAAATTAATGACATTTTTTGAAAATCTTTTAAGCTTTTTACCAACAATTCTTTTAGTAATTTTGATAATCATGATATTTAAAATGCAAGGAATTGGCGAAAAGAGTAAAGTATATGGTGAAAACGAAGAAAATAATACAGGAGTTAAGTTTAAAGATGTAGCTGGACTTGATGAGGAAAAAAATGAACTTATTGAAATTGTTGAATTTTTAAAGAATCCAAAGAAATTTCAAAATATGGGTGCAAAAATTCCTAGAGGAATTCTTCTATATGGTAAACCTGGAACAGGTAAAACATTAATAGCAAAAGCTATTGCAGGTGAGGCAAATGTTCCATTTATTTCAATGAGTGGTTCAGAATTTATTGAAATGTTTGCTGGACTTGGAGCTTCAAGAGTTAGAAAACTATTTGAAAAAGCAAAGAAAATTGCTCCTTGTATAGTTTTCATAGATGAAATTGATGCAATAGGTTCTAGAAGAACAAGCAATAGTGGAGCTGAGTCTGAAAATAATCAAACATTAAATCAATTACTTGTTGAAATGGATGGATTTGAAAGCAATGAAACTATAATAGTTTTAGCTGCAACAAATAGACCAGAAATGTTAGATAAAGCTTTATTAAGACCTGGAAGATTTGATAGACAAATTACTATTCCAGCACCTGATTTATTAGGAAGAGAAGAAATCTTAAAATTATATGTTAAAAATAAAAAGCTTGCTGCAGATATTGATTTAAAAGAAATAGCTGGAGATACAGCTGGATTTACTGGAGCAGAATTATCTAATCTTTTAAATGAGGCAGCAATTTTAGCAACAAGAAATCAACACAAAGTTATTGAAAGGTCTGATATAGAAGCTGCTATTAAAAAGATTACTGTAGGACTTGAAAAACATAATAGAGTAGTTTCTGAAAAAGATAAAAAACTTACTGCATATCATGAAGCAGGACATGCTGTAGTTAGCAAATTTTTAGAGACACAAGACAATGTTAAAGAAGTTTCTATTATACCTAGAGGTTTAGCAGGCGGATACACAATGTATAAAACTAATGAAGACAAATATTATATTTCGAAAACTGAATTGGAAGAAAAATTAGTTGCATTATTAGGTGGACGTGCTGCTGAAAAAATTGCATTAAATGATATTTCAACAGGTGCAAGTAATGATATTGAAGTAGCTACAGGAATTGCTAGAGATATGATTACTGTTTATGGTATGAGTAATTCTTTAGGACCAATTTCATTAAAAGTTGATGAACCATATGAGTTACAAATTTTTGGTGAAAATATTACTGATGAAGTTGGTGTACAAGTAAAGCAGTTAGTAGATGAAGCCTACATTAAAGCCCAGAAGATCCTTTTAGACCATATTGACATTCTACACAATGTTGCGCAGAAATTATTAGAAAAGGAAACTATATCAGAAGAAGAATTTAATGGATTCTTTGAAAATTAATAATACGTAGGAGGAACTATTATTTATTAATAATAGAAGTTTTGATTATGAAAAAGAAAAAAAGAAATAATTCTAAACTTGGAAATTTAGTCTTAATACTTTTATTTATTGCTTTAATTGTTATTGGAGTATTTTCAATTAGATATAATATGCAAAAAGTGGGTAATGCCAAACAATTAGGAGAAAAAATTATAAATTTATATACAAATGCAAAAAAATAATTTTGGAGGTGTACATATGCCAAAGAGTATAAAAAAAATCAAACTATTAATTGCGTTAATAGCTGTTTTAATTGTTGGTTCTATAATAGGATTAATAGTATTTGTATCTAATGTAAATATTAATAAAGGTGAGGGAATCGATGTAGAACAGATAGCTAAGGAAGCTCAAAACATTAACTATACTGGTATTGAGAATAATACAGTCGAAACACCTAAAGCAGATGAAAATTTAAAATATAGTATTGTTAAAACTGATAAGGATGGTATGTATCAGATAACATTAGTAGATAATAAATTATATTTGAAAATTACTGATTCAGATAAATTTTCTAAGGAATATAAAAATTCTAAATTAGATAAAAATAATGATAATGAAATTAATAAGTCTGATTTTCTAATAGAGGATTTTAATATTGGAAAAATTGGTGATGATACTTATTTAGTTTTATCACTAAAGGATAACGAATTTACATTATTAAATCTAGATGATGCAATAAAAAATAATGATTTTAGTAATTATGCTGAGAGAATAATTTTAGGAGTAGATATCCAAAAAATAGAAAATGTTGTAGTAGAAAAAGAAAATGGAGAAAAGGTAGATACAATCTTATTATGTTCATCAAACGGAAAAAATTATGATGTGTCAAATTTTGTTGAATAAAGATTGCTAAAAAAATCAAAAAAAGCTTGCAATATTAGGAAAAACATAGTATAATTGGTAAAGCAAAATATTTTAACAGAAAGAGTGGGAGCAAATTCCACTCTTTCATTGTTAATAGGCTTAAGGAGGAAAATATCTTGGCAGATAGAAATATTGAAAAAAAAGTAGAAGAACTGCTTAAGAAAAAAATAGAAGACTTAGGTTATGACTTATATGATGTTGAATATCTTAAAGAAGGAAAAGATTATCATTTATGCATATATATAGACAAACCAAATGGAATTGATATATCTGACTGCGAAAAAGTAAATGAACTTATTGATCCAATTCTAGATGAAGCAGATTATATTAAAGAACAATATTTTCTAGAGGTTTCATCACCAGGATTAGAAAAAAAGTTGAGAAAAACAGAACATTATGAGAAGCAACTTGGGGGAAAAATAGAAATAAGCTTATATTCTAAAATTGAAAATCAAAAAGTACTGCAAGGAGTGCTTAAAGAATATAATGATGATTATTTAATTATAGAGAGCGACAAAAAAGAAATTAAAGTTGATTTAAAGCAGATTGCATCTGCAAAATCTGTTTATAACTGGTAATTTATAATTTATTTTGAAAGGAATGTGATTGGAAAATGAAAGCAATTGATATGAAAGAACTAGTTGATGCAATGAAAGAATTAGAAGAAGAAAGAGGAATTAAGAAAGATTATTTGCTAGAATCTTTGGAACTAGCATTAGTTACTGCATATAAGAAAAACTTTGATTCAGCTGATAATGTTAAAGTTGTTATAGATAGAGAAACAGGAGAAATGCATGTATATTCTACAAAAACTGTTGTAGAAGCTGTTAAAGATGAACCATTAGAAATTTCTTTACAAAATGCTCAAAAAATAAGCAAGAAATATGAAATTGGCGATAGTGTTGATGTTGAGATAGTACCAAAAAATTTCGGTAGAATTGCAGCACAAACAGCTAAACAAGTTGTTGTACAAAAAATCAGAGAAGCTGAAAGAGAAATTGTTTATAATGAATTTAACGAGAAAAAAGGTGAAATAGTTACTGGAATAGTTCAAAAAAGTGATGGAAACACAGTTGTATTAGACTTAGGAAAACTTGAAGGAATTATGCCATTAAAAGAACAAATACCTACTGAAGAATATAAAGTTAATGATAAAATCAGAGGATATGTTGTAAGTGTTGAAAAAGGAATAAAGGGAAATCCACAAGTAATTGTTTCTAGAAGTCATAATGATTTTGTAAGAAGATTATTTGAGTTTGAAATACCTGAAATATATGAAGGATTAATAGAAATCAAAAATATTTCAAGAGATGCTGGATCAAGAAGTAAGGTTGCTGTTTACTCAACAAATGAAAATATTGACCCAGTTGGTTCTTGCGTTGGACAAAAAGGTGTTAGAATTCAAAATATCATAAATGAACTACATGGTGAAAAAATAGATGTTATCGAATGGAACGAAGATCCAGCTGTATTTATTGCTGCAGCATTATTACCAGCACAAGTTTTAGCTGTTGATATAAAAGAAGAGGAAAAATTTGCACAAGTAATTGTACCTGATGATCAATTATCTTTAGCTATTGGAAAATCAGGACAAAATGCTAGATTAGCAGCTAGATTAACAGATTGGAAAATTGATATAAAGAGTGAATCTCAATTTAGAAAAATGTTAGAAGAATCTCAAGCACTACAAAATGAAGGAGAAACAGAAGAACAAGAAACTGTTGAAGAATAAGGAGTGAATATCTTGAAAAAGATACCAGAAAGAACGTGTATAGGATGTAATGAAGCCAAACCGAAAAAAGATTTATTGCGAATTGTAAAAGATAAAGACAATAAAATTTCAGTTGATTTGACTGGAAAGATGAATGGTAGAGGCGCATATATTTGTAATAATATTGAATGTTTAGAAAAAGCGATAAAATCTAATAGATTATCAAGAACTTTTGAACAAGATATAGATAAAGAAATTTATGAAGAGTTGAGGGATGTAATTGTTAATCAATCAAAGTAAAGTTAATGGACTGTTGCGGATTGGCCACCAAAGCTGGAAAGATAGTCTGCGGAGCTGATGCAGTTATAGAAGCAATGGTAAAAAGAAAAATATATTTAGTAATTATTGCTGAAGATATGTCCGCAAATAATAAAGAAAAATTTATAAATATGGCGAAAAAGTATAACATACCAATTTATGAGTATGGACATATTGAAGAAAATAGTAGGGCAATAGGTAAAAAGAATAAGGCAATTATTGCTGTTAAAGATGAAAATTTTTCAAAGGCAATCTGTCAAATAATTAATGGGGGTGATACTATTGGACAAAATTAAAATACACGAACTAGCCAAAAAATTAAATGTAAATAGTAAGGAAGTAATGGAACAGGCAGGAAAATTAGGAATTGAAGTTAAGAGCCATTTAAGTACCATTTCTAACGAGGAGGCGGAAAAAATTACAAATTCTATGAAGAAGAACGAAAAAAATGAAACAAAAAAAGAAGTAGTATCAGATGAACCTGTTATTATGAGAAGAACAGTTATTATTAATGATGAACAAGAAAAGAAAGAAGAAAAGAAAACTTCACAAAGAAAACCAGAAGTAGGTTTCGTAGAGAAAAATAGAAAGAAAGATTATAATATTGTTTATAGAAATAAACAATCTAAACCTATGTCTGTTGCTGAATTGTTTGGAATACCAAATAAAAAACAAAAGGAGGAAACTCCTAAAAAAGAAGTTGTAAAAGAAGAAAAGGCCGAAAAAACAGAAGCAACTAAAAAAGAAAATGTTGGGGAAACAGTAAAACAAGAAAGACCTCAATTCCAAGCAAATAACAATAACGGACAAAGAAACAATAATTTCCAAAGAAATAATAGAAACCAAAATAATAATTTCCAAAGAAATGGTGGAAATAATTCTAATTATAAGAATAATTACAAAAATAATTATAATAATTCAAATTCAGGAGATTATAAAAATAATAGAAGACTTGATGATAGAGGAATAGATAAAAAGATAAACAATATTATGGCAGTAGATATTGTTGAAAAAGAAAATGTAATTGAATATTCTAATAGAGCAATTGATAAACAAAAAAATAATCGTATGTTTGAAGAGCAAAAAACTAAAAAACAATCAAGAAGAAAAGAAAGAAATGAAGATATTAGTTCTGGAAAATTAAGAACATTAAAACAAGAAAGTAAACTTTCAAATGTTGATATGTTAGATTACTACGATTTAGGAACACAAAGAGGAAGAAGAAGCGAGAAGAAAGTAAAACAAGAAAACAGAAATAAACAAAAAATATTCAAACTTACAGAAATCACAATTCCACCTGTTATTACAGTTAAGGATTTAGCTGCAGAAATGAAAATAACAAGTAGTGATGTTATAACTAAATTATTAAACTTAGGTGTTCTAGCTACAATAAATAAAGAAATCGATTTTGATATTGCTTATTTAGTTGCTGCAGAATATGGAATTACAGCTAACAAGAAAGACATAAAAACAGATGAGGACATCTTATTTGATGATAGTGAAGATAATGAAGAAGAATTAGTTAGTAGACCACCAGTAGTTGTTGTTATGGGACACGTTGACCATGGTAAAACTTCTCTACTAGATGCAATTAGAAAAACTAATGTTATCGAAGGAGAAGCTGGAGGAATTACTCAACATATTGGTGCATACAAAGTTACTGTTAAAGATAGAGAAATCACATTCTTAGATACTCCAGGACATGAAGCATTTACAAGTATGAGAGCTAGAGGTGCTCAAATCACTGATATTGCAATACTAGTTGTTGCAGCAAATGATGGAGTTATGCCTCAAACTATAGAAGCTATAAACCATGCTAAAGCAGCAGAAATTCCAATTATAGTTGCAGTTAATAAAATGGATTTACCTGGAGCTAATATGGAAAAAATAAAAGAACAAATGACAGAACAAGGATTAGTTCCTGAAGAATGGGGTGGAGAAACAATATTCGTTCCTATTTCTGCTAAGAAAGGTGACGGAATTGATAATCTACTTGAAATGGTATTATTACAGGCTGACATGCTTGAATTAAAAGCAAATCCTCATAAACAAGCAAAAGGTACAGTAATTGAAGCAAGACTTGATAAAGCAAAAGGACCTGTTGCAACAATGCTTGTACAAAGAGGAAAACTAGATGTTGGAGATACAATTGTTGTTGGTTCTTCTATAGGAAGAATTAGAACAATGATTAATGATAGAAGAAAGAAAGTAAAAACAGCTGGACCTTCTACACCAGTTGAAATCACAGGTTTAACAAGTGTCCCAAATGCTGGTGAAACTTTCTATGAAGTTAAAGATGAAAAAACAGCTAAACACTTAATTGAAAGAAGAAGAATTCAAGAAAGAGAAAAAGGATTAAATGCAACATCTTCAGTTACACTTGATGATCTATTTAGTCAAATTGAACAAGGTAAGTTAAAACAATTAAACTTAATTGTTAAAGCCGATGTTCAAGGTTCTGTTGAAGCTGTAAAACAAGCATTAGAAAAATTATCTGATGAACAAGTTAGAGTTAAAGTAATCCACTCTAATGTTGGTGGAATTACTGAATCAGATGTTACACTTGCAAAAGTTTCAAATGCTATTATCATAGGATTTAACGTTAGACCAGGATCAATTGCTAAAATGGAAGCTGAAAAAGAAGGCGTTGAAATTAAACTATATTCAGTTATCTATAATGCTATTGAAGATGTTCAAGATGCGATGAAAGGAATGTTAGATCCAGAATTCAAAGAAGTTATTATTGGAAATGCTGAAGTAAGACAAACTTTCAAAGTTTCAAATGTTGGAACTATTGCTGGATGTTACGTAACTGATGGAAAAATTGCTAGAAACTCAATTGTTAGAGTTATTAGAGATAATGTTGTATTACATGAAGGTAAATTAGTTTCTTTGAAGAGATTTAAAGATGACGTAAAAGAAGTTGCTTATGGATATGAGTGTGGTGTCCAGATTGAAGATTATAATGATATTCAAGAGGGGGATACTATTGAGGCTCACATTCTTGAAGAAATCAAGAGGTAGCGCTGGAAAAATATTCACCATCCTACGGCGTTAAACTTTAGATTAAAAATCCTCGACGTATCTACATACGCCTCCGGTATTTTAAATAAAGTTTGCCTTGTAGTATGGCAAATCTTTTCCCAGCCGGATTTAAAAAAAAGAGGATGTTTAAAAAATAAAAATTGGAGAATAAAAAATGGCTAAAAATACAAATAGAATGAACAAAGTTAATGAAGAGTTAAAAAAAGAAATCAGTATAGTTATTAATCAAGAATTGAAAGATCCACAAATTACTGGTTTAATTAGCGTGACCAAAGTTGATACAACTCCTGATTTAAAATTTGCAAGAGTATATGTAAGTATGATAAATGCAAAAAGTAATAAAGGAAATTTATCAAGACTAAAAAAATGCTCTGGCTTCATAAGATCAATGATTGCTAAAAAGGTTAATCTTAGAATTACTCCTGAATTAGTATTTCTATTTGATGAATCAATAGAGTATGGATCAAGAATAGATTCTATTTTAGCTGAAATAACAAAAGATTTAAAAAAAGATGAATAAGGAGAGATGTTTCTATGACATTAGATGATATAAAAGAGGTTATTGAAAGTTCAAATAATATTGTAATTTTTACTCACGAAAATCCTGATGGAGATGCTATAGGAAGTACACTTGCTACTTATATGTTTTTAAAAAATTTAGAAAAGAATGTTGAAATGGTAATTCCTACATTTCCTAAAAACTTTAAATTTTTACCACATAGTGATGAAGTATTATCAGAACCAACAATGGAAAAATATGATTTAGCTATAGCTTTAGATTGTGCAGATATAAAAAGATTAGATGATCCAACAGAAACATTCTTAAAAGCTGAAACACGTGTTAATATAGATCATCATACTTCAAATGGTATGTTTGGAGATTTAAACTATGTAAATCCAGTTGCACCAGCTTGTAGCCAAATCTTAACTACTCTTATAGAATATTTTAGAATGCCTATAACAACTGATATTGCAACATGTTTAATAACTGGAATAATAACTGATACAGGTGGATTTAGATATGAAGGTGTTACTTCAGAAACTTTTGAAATCGCATCAGACTTTTTAGAAAAAGGTGTTAAAATATCAAGAATTTATAAAGAAGCTTTAAACAACATATCAAAGGAAAAATTTGAAGCAAGAAAGCTTGCCATGAACAGAACTGAATTCTTAGAAGATGGAAAAATTGCTTATACATATATGACTAAAGAAGATATGAAAAAGCTTAATGTTATTCAAAGTGACTTAGATGGAATTGTTGAAATGGGCAGAGATGTTGAAGGAGTTGAAGTTTCAATATTCTTATATGAAACTGATAAAGGATATAAAGGATCTCTTCGTTCAAATGACTATGTTAATGTTTCAGATATTTGCTTACTATTTAATGGTGGAGGTCATATTAAGGCTGCAGGATGTACTTTGCCATATTCATTAGAAGAATCAAAAGAAAGAATTCTTACTCAAACAAAAAGATTTTTAAAATAAAAATTGATAGCGATTTATTTTATGAATCGCTATTTATATAAATAAAAGAGGTAAAAAATGGATTATTTAATTGAAAATACGACCAGAGAGGAAAGACTTAAATTAGTAAAAAAAGCTTTAGGAATTTCTATATCAGGAGCTCAAATGCCAACAGATGAAACAATGCAATTAGTTAAAGAGTATGTTGATGGAAAAAAAGAACTAAAAGAAGTTCAAAAAGAAATTATAGAAAGGTATAAAAAATAAGATGAAAGATCCATATGTATTAGAAAATGGTACATTGAAAAATTTGTTGGGAATTGAAGATGGAAAAGAACTTGAAAAAGCTGAAGCAGACATTGGTTTTTCAAAATTAATAGATGTAAATTCTGCATTTTTAATAGATTATGATGATAAACTTTTTAGATCTATTCATAAACATATTTTTTCAGATATTTATGAATGGGCAGGACAATATAGGACTACTCCTATATATAAAGAAGAAGTTGTTATTCCTGGGTTAAGTTTGGAATATACTGAACCTGCTAAAATACAAGAACAACTAAAGAGAAAATTGGAAGATTTAAATAATACAAAATGGAAAGATTTAAGTCTTGATGAATTATCTTTACAATTTGCTAAAAAATTAGCAGCAGTTTGGAGAGTTCATCCTTTTAGAGATGGAAATACTAGAACTACATTAGCATTTGCAGATATGTATTCAAGAGCAAATGGATTTCCATTAAATATGGAATATTTACTAGATAAATTAGTAAGAAAAACAAATGAACAAGGAAAAATAACACAATATAGTGTTAGAGATTTCTTTGTTTTAGCAGCTTTAGATGAAAAAGATTATCCTGAACCAGAGCATTTAGCTTTTATTTTAAAAAAGGCAATTGAAAGAGGAGCACTTCCAAAATTGAATGAGAATAAGACAAAAAATCCTGGAGATCAAAGATAATTTATGGATGGAATAATTTTAGTAGATAAAGAAAAAGGAATATCATCTTTTGGCGTAGTTTCTAAAATTAGAAAAATATATAACACAAAACAAGTTGGCCATTGTGGAACATTAGATCCAGAAGCAACAGGAGTTTTACCTATTATGATTGGAAAAGCAACAAAGCTTTCTAAATATTTAGTAGAACATGATAAAGAATATGTTGCTACATTAAAATTAGGTGTAAAAACTGATTCTGCTGATGGTGAAGGAAAAATAATTTGCAATGATAACTTTAAGTTAAAAAAAGAAGATGAAAAACTTTATATTGAAAAAATAAAATCATTTATTGGAAAGAGTTCTCAAATACCACCTATGTATTCAGCAATAAAAGTTAATGGAAAAAAATTGTATGAATATGCAAGAGATGGCATTGAAATTGAAAGAAAAGCTAGAGAAATTGAAATTTATAATATAAATGTTGAAAATATAAATTATCAAGAAAATGAAATTGTATATAGAGTAAGTTGCTCTAAAGGAACATATATAAGAACTTTATGTGAAAATATAGCTGAAAAATTTGGAACAGTAGGATATATGAAAGAGCTAAGAAGAACAAAGATTAATAGGTTCAATATAGATGAAAGTTTTAAGTTATCTGAAATAGAAAAATCAGAAAACAAAGAAAAATTATTAATATCAATTGAGGAAATATTTAAAGATAATAGTAATATTTATTTAGATGATAGAAAAAAGACTTTATTCTTAAATGGCGTAAAAATTTCTCAAGAATTGGATGATGGAATTTATAAGATATATAATGATGGAGCTTTTATAGGAATAGGAGTTGTTTCTGAAAAAAAATTAAAAAGAGATATAGTTTTATAAAAATAGAAGTAATAAGTATATTATTTCTATTTCTTTTTGCAAAAAAACAAATTATAATTACAATATTGTTACTGATTTACATATGAATTACTTTTTTATAAAGTTTAATTTAAACAGCTTGAAAGTATATACCTATCATATATACTGTATATAACTGTAAATGTTTATAGAAAGGGTAATAATATATGAAAAAAATAACCAAAGAATTAATATTTATTATAGTGATAAGTTTTATCATATGTATAGTAAATATTCAAAAAGTAGATGCTAGTGAAAATGATGGAGTAGAAGAGCCACTAGAAACTTCAGTTGTAAAATTAACTTCTTATTATAGAGATACAGATACTTATTATGATCATTTAGATGTTGCAATTGAAGATGCTACTTATAATGATACTATAACTTTATTAAAAGATGTTAATGAGGATGGATATGAAAATTCAGGGGAAAGTGTTATAGAGATATCTGAGGGGATTACTTTTGAACTTGGAACATATACAATACATTCTAGGGGATTTAAAATAACAAATTGGATATACGTAAACTTCAATGCTGATATATCAGGAGGTATGCAAGGAGGAATAGTAACAGGAAAAAGCAATGTACACACTTTCGATTTAGAGCGAGGATATTTGACATTAAGTAATATTAAAATAACTGACAATGTAAATACTGGTGATTTTGCAACAATTCTAGTTCAAAGTGGATATTTGGATATAGAGGATAATACAAATATTACTACTGTATCAAATGCAATAGAAAATCAAAATGATGTAAGTATTTATAATGTAGGACATTTACAGAGTACAGGTGGTTATGCAATATATTTAAAAGATGATGCTGACTTAGAAATTGATGCTGGGAATATTGAAGGAAAAAAAGGCGCAATTTATGTTGATAAAGACTCTTCAGATTCATACATAGATATATATGGTGGAAAAATCAAATCAACAAGTGGAGCAGGAGTGGCACTTAATAATGGTTATTTCTATATGAATGGAGGTACAATTGAAGGAATTATAGGAATTGTATTAAATGGAGGATCTGGAAACATTTATACAGGAACTGTAAATGGAACAGGAAGTGGAACTGGTAAAATAGCTGGTATTGATTCAACTAGTGATCTTGAACTTGGTACTTCAATTATGATTTCAGCATTTCCTGATGATGGTTATACAGGAAGAGAAGAGGAAATTATAAATTTAGCTTATGGAACATACAATGCTACAGGAAGTTCATCATTATATTCTAGCTTGTCTGATGGAATTAGTTTCATGGTAGAAGGTGGAACATTTAGTAAACCATTTGATATGAAATATGCTAGAGAAGGAAGATTGATGTTACATATTACTAAAGAAGGTAGCGAAACATGGTATCTAGGAACTGCTGCTAAAAGTGCTATAGGACCAAATAAAAAAATAGCAGGAGCAGAAATTGAAGTTTTACAAGGTGATTTAACAATAACAGATGGTATAGATGGATTAAAGGTTAAAAATTCAGGTGTTGGAAAAGTAGTTGCAAATAATAAAGAGGTTGCACAAGGTAGTGAAATTACAATAGGTCAAACATCAGGTAATAGTAATTCAAGTGGAACAGATACAACAGACACAACTGATACAACTAATGATTCACAAACAGATGGAACAGGAAGTGGCTTAACTAAAATATCACCAGCTGATAGTACTGTTGCAGGCAAAAAATTACCTAGAACAGGTGATCTAAGAACAATATTATTAGTAATTGGAGCATTGATAGCTTCTTTAAGTATAGTAATCACATACTTAAAAATAAGAAGAGCGGAAGGAAAATAAAGAAAAATAAAAATATTTAAGGGTGTTATATAAGAAAATTGTAAAAATATTCTTTTTGAATATTGAAAGGATATATAATAAATGAGAAAAAAAGTAAAAGTACTTATATTTATTATATTAATTGTTTCAACAATAATTATAATAAATATTTCAAAAACATATGCAGAAGAAGAGATTAAAGTTTTGAATGAAAGAACAGAAAAATCAGTAGCTAAATTAACATGTGGTAATACTGAGAAATACTATGATTATTTAGATGCTGCAATAGAAGATGCATGTGATTACGATACAATAACGTTATTAAAGGATGTTAATGAAGATGGTTATGAAAAACAAGAAGATGTTTTAAATATATATAAGAAAATTACATTTGAACTTGGAACATATACTATATATTCAAGAGGAATATATTTAGAAAGTTATGGACCTGTGACTTTTAATGCAGAAAAAATTGGAGACACACAGGGAGGTATAATAACAAATAAGAAAAATGTGCATACAATAAATATGCGTGTCTGGGCAGCTGGTGTCGTAAAATTAAATAATGTTAAGATTATAGATAATGTAAATACTGACAATTTTGCGACAATTTTTGTTGATGCTGGAACACTTGAAATAGATGGAAATACTTATATTTCTACAGTGTCAAATGCAATAGAGATGGGTGCTAATCTTCAGATTAATAATTTAGAACTTTTACAGAGTAAAGAAAATTATGCAATATATTATGTAGATTGTGGAAATATGGAAATAAATGGAGGAAAGCTTATTGAAGGAAAAAAAGGAGGAATTTATTCTCCAGAAGTAGAATCTTGTTCAGGAATGTCTATACAGGATGTAACAATTAGGTCGCAAGATGGAGCTGGAGTAACTTATAGTGGTGATTATTCGGGCATATATATAGGAAAATCGGTAATTGAATCTATAAATGGACCTGGTACAGTACTAAATATTTCTGAAATTAGTATTTTATATTCAAATTCTATATCTGGAGGAACGATTAAATCACAGAATGGACCTGGAATTATAGTAAATGCTATGGATAATGATAGTTCGTTTGAACTTCAATTGAGAGATGGAACGATCTATTCGCAAAATAACGCGGGAGTGATTGTAAATAGTGGAAAATTAATTATGAGAGGTAGCTCATGGGGAACAGTTTCAATTGAAGGAATTGTTGGAGTTGTTGTAAATGGAGGAATTACTGTATTTGAAGGCGGAACAGTAAATGGAACAGGAAGCGGCAAAGGAAAAATAGAAGGAGTAGGGACAAGTAATGAAATTGAACTAGGATCTGCAATTGTAAATAATATATCTAATGAAAATGCTATTCAAATTAACGGTGGTACATTTAATAGTTCTGGAAGTGTGACATTGTCTTCTGTAATACCTGAAAATAATGTTTTTTCAGTAAAAAAAGGAATATATAATAAACCATTTGATTTTAAATTTGTAGAAGATGGAATATTGGTGGTACACATTACTAATGCCGATGGAGAAAAGTGGTACGTTGGAAGCGATGCCGAATATGCTGTAAGATCAAGTAAACAAAAAACAGGAACAGAAATTGAAGTTATGCAAGGTGATTTAGAAATAACAGATGGAGTAAATGGATTAAAGGTTAAGAATTCTGGAGTTGGAAATGTAGTAGCAAATAATCAAAATGTAGCACAAGGTAGTGAAATTATAATCGAACAATCACAACAAGGCAGTGGTTCAACTGGTTCAGAATCTCAAGGAGGTACAAAGCCGGGTAGTTCAGGATCTCAAGAAAGTGGTAACCCAAGTGGTTCAGACTCACAGGTGGGTAATGATTCAAGTAGTACAGGAACACAAGACAACTCAAAATCAGATACATCAAAAGAAAATGTTATTACAAAAATATCAACAGCAGATAATACTGTTTCAAATGCAAAATTACCTAAAACAGGAGATCTAAAAACAATATTATTAGTAATTGGAGCTATAATAACTAGTGCAAGTATAATAATTACATACTTAAAAATAAGAAGAGCAGAAGGCAAGTAAAGAAATATAAAACTATTTAAATTAAAGATAATGAAAATAATATTATAACAATATAAGATAAGAAAATTGTAAAAAATATTCTATTTGCATATAGAAAGGATAATATCATATGAAAAAAATAACTAAAGAACTGATATTTATTATAGTGATAAGTTTTATCATATGTATAGTAAATATTCAAAAAGTAAATGCTGCAGAAGGAAATGATGGAGTAGCAGAACAATTAGAAACTTCAGTTGTTAAATTAACTTCTGGAAATACAGAAACATATTATGATCATTTAGATATTGCAATTGAAGATGCAACTAATGGTAATATAATAACATTATTAGGAAATATTACAGAAGGTGGATATAAAAATACTGGAAGCACTATATCGCTAAAGAATAGTATCACCTTTGAACTTGGAACATTTACTATACTTTCAAAAAGATTTGAAGTAATAAATGGTAGTGTGGTAGATTTTAATGCATCTAACGGAGGTGGAATTATATCAAAAACTAATAATGATTATACCTTTTACGTTGGTATGCATTCAGAATTAACATTGAACAATGTTAAAATAGTTGATACAGGTAACCATGCAACAATTTTTGTTCGAATTGCTGCAAATTTTTATACAGAAGGAAACACTAACATTTCTACAGCATCAACTGCAATAGATAATAATGGTAATGCTCATATAGAGGGAAACACTAAAATTTTATCAGCATCAACTGCAATAGAGAATGATGGCTATTTTTTTATAGAAGAAAATTCTAATATTTCTGCTACATCAAATGCAATAGAAAATAATAATAGCGTTCGTATTAATAATTTAGAACTTTTAGAGAGTAAAGAAGGTTATGCAATAAATCTAGTTGGGGATTATCCATCTTTACGAATTGACAGTGGAAAACTTATTAAAGGAAAAAAAGGTGCAATTTATGCAGATAATGATTCTAATCCAAGTGTTTACATTAGCGGAGGAACTATTAGTTCCGAAAATGGCGTGGGTATGACGCTTAATAATGGTTCTTTTTGTATGGAAGGAGGTACCATTAATGGAATTATTGGAATATTGTTAAATGGTGGATATGGTGAAGTTGATGGAGGAACAGTAAATGGAACAGGAAGTGGAACAGGAAAAATAGCTGGAATAGATAATGACCTTGAACTTGGCAGTTCGATTGCAATTGTTGGACCTGTTAAAGATTATTATCCTGGAATAACTACTTATACTGTGGAAATAGGCGACGGAACATTTAACAGTGAAGGAACTACATCATTATATTCTAATTTGCCAGAAAGCAAAAACTTTTTAGTAGAAGGTGGAACATTTAGTAAACCATTTGATATGAAATATGCTAGAGAAGGAAGATTGATGTTACATATTACTAAAGAAGGTAGCGAAACATGGTATCTAGGAACTGCTGCTAAAAGTGCTATAGGACCAAATAAAAAAATAGCAGGAGCAGAAATTGAAGTTTTACAAGGTGATTTAACAATAACAGATGGTATAGATGGATTAAAGGTTAAAAATTCAGGTGTTGGAAAAGTAGTTGCAAATAATAAAGAGGTTGCACAAGGTAGTGAAATTACAATAGGTCAAACATCAGGTAATAGTAATTCAAGTGGAACAGATACAACAGACACAACTGATACAACTAATGATTCACAAACAGATGGAACAGGAAGTGGCTTAACTAAAATATCACCAGCTGATAGTACTGTTGCAGGCAAAAAATTACCTAAAACAGGAGATCTAAAAACAATATTATTAGTAGTTGGAGCATTGATAGCTTCTTTAAGTATAATAATTACATACTTAAAAATAAGAAGAGCAGAAGGAAAATAATCTATTTATATAGAAAGGATATATAGTAAATGAGAAAAAATATAAAAGTATGCATATTATTTATAATGATTATTTTAACTATAATTGTAATAAATATTTCAAAAACATATGCAGAAGAAGAGATTGAAGTTTTGAATGAAAGAACAGAAAAATCGGTTGCTAAATTAACGTGTGGTAGTACTGAAAAATACTATGATTATTTAGATGCTGCAATAGAAGATGCATGTGATTACGATACAATAACGTTATTAAAGGATGTTAATGAAGAGGGGTATGAAAAACAAGAAGATGTTTTAAATATATCTAAGAAAATTACTTTTGAACTTGGAACATATACTATATATTCAAGAGGAATTTATGTAGAAGGTTTTGGACCTGTGACTTTTAATGCAGATAAAAACCGGAGACGCACAGGGAGGTATAATAACAAACAAGGAAAATGTGCATACAATAGAGATGGATATCCAGGCAGGTGGAACCTTAAAATTAAACAATGTTAAAATAATAGACAATGTAAATACTGACAATTTTGCGACAATTCTAGATGCAGCTGGAAGACTTCAACTAGATGGAAATACTTATATTTCTACAATATCAAACGCAATAGAGATTAGATGGGCTAATCTTCAGATTAATAATTTAGAACTTTTACAGAGTAAAGAAAATTATGCAATATATTTTAATTATAATGATAATAGCGATGGCGGAGTTTTAAGAATAAATGGAGGAAAGCTTATTGAAGGAAAAAAAGGAGGAATTTATGTTCCTGAAAGAAAATTTTGCGATTCAATGAGTATAGATGGCGGAACAATTAAGTCACAAGATGGACCTGGCTTAACATTTAGAAGTAAAAGTGAAACTATCTTTATAGGAGGAGGAGCAACAATCGAATCTATAAATGGACCTGGTGCAGTACTAGACCTTCCTGTTAAATCTGTTACATATAAATATAATTCTATATCTGGAGGAACGATTAAATCACAGAATGGACCTGGAATCATAATAAATGCTACGGATAATGAAGGTTTGTGTGAATTGGAGTTGAGAGATGGAACTATCTATTCACAAAATAGTGCAGGAATTATTGTAAATAGTGGAAATTTAATTATAGGAACATATTCATGGGGAAAAGTTTCAATTGAAGGAACTATTGGAATGGCTGTAAATGGAGGAACTGTTGTTTTAGATAGAGGAACAGTAAATGGAACAGGAAACGGCAAAGGAAAAATAGAAGGAATAGGGACAAGTAATGAAATTGAACTAGGGTCTGCAATTGTAAATAATACATCTAATGAAAATGCTATTCAAATTAACGATGGTACATTTAATAGCTCAGGAAGTGTGACATTGTCTTCTGCAATACCTGAAAATAATGTTTTTTCAGCAAAAGGAGGAGTATATAATAAACCATTTGATATAGAATTTGTAGAAGATGGATTATTGGTAGTACACATTGTTAGTACTGATGGAGAAAAGTGGTACGTGGGAAGCAATGCCCAATATGCTGTAGGAACAAGTAAACAAAAAACAGGAACAGAAATTGAAGTTATGCAAGGTGATTTAGAAATAACAGATGGAGTAAACGGATTAAAGGTAAAAAATTCAGGAGTTGGAAAAGTAACTGTAAATAATAAAGAGGTTGCACAAGGTAGTGAAATTATAATCGAACAATCACAACAACAAGGTAGTGGTTCAACTGGTTCAGAATCTCAAGAAGGCACTAACCCTGGCAGTTCAGGATCTCAAGAAAGTGGTAACCCAAGTGGTTCAGGGTCACAGGTGGGTAATGATTCAAGTAATACAGGAACACAAGACAACTCAAAATCAGATACATCAAAAGAAAATGTTATTACAAAAATATCAACAGCAGATAATA
>CANQPZ010000019.1 GCA_947625895.1 uncultured Clostridia bacterium
GTGAGCTATCCGCGACTCGAACGCGGGACAACTTGATTAAAAGTCAAGTGCTCTACCACCTGAGCTAATAGCCCATAAAAACAACCGTTTTACGCGATTGCTTTTATATAATACAACATTTTTTGAGCCTTGTCAATATTTTTTTTAATTTTTATTCATTAAATATTAATTATGTTATATTCTATGTTATTACTTTCTAATATTGATATTTCTCTTTCTGTACAAGTAAACATTAATATTTGATTATTTGTTGTTTCTGCTAAGTATTTCAAAATTCTCTCAAGTCTTTCATCATCATAGTATGCAAGGCTTTCATCTAATATTAATGGCATATTTTCTTTTGAGATTTCGTTTGCTGCACTTATTCTTAATGCTAGATATATTAGATCTATTGTTCCAATACTTAATAATTCAATTGGTGCATAATTTCCATTTTCAATTTCTACTAAAATGTTGTTTTCACTATCTAAATATAAGTTTGCGTATTTTCCTTTTGTAACTTGTATCATTATATTTTTTAGTTCTTCTAAAAAATCAGGAGTAATATTTTCTTTCATTTCTTGATAAGAATTTTCTAGTTCTTCTTTAACTATTTCATACATGTTATTTAATTGTAGTAGTTCATCTTTTTGCTCATATAGTTTTTCTAGTCTTTCATCCATTTCTACTAATTCTTCTAATTTTTTAGTGATAGTTTCATTATCTACTTCTATTGTTTTTTCTGTAATCTTATATTCCGTCTGTTCTCTTTCTTTTTCATCAATGAATTCCACAATTTTTTCATATTGTGTTGATAGAATGTCGTCTATTGTTTCCTCATCTAGTTTGTTTATATACTCATCTTTCAATCTTCCTTCTTGGTATTTTTGTGCTTGTGAAATTTCATTTTGTAGTCTTTCAATTTCTCTTTCTTTTTCTTTGTATTCTTCTTCTATTTTTTCAATTTCTTCTTCAAGTTGTATTCTTTCTTGATATATTCTTTTTCCATTTCTTTTGATTATGCTTTTCTTTTTATTATTTGAAATGATTGTGCTTATTATTAACAATATAGGTAAAATATTGATTGCAAGTAATATATATTTTTTAAGTATTATTGAAATGGCTGTAATGGCTGCTATTGCTAATATTCCTATATAATATCCATTTTTGTTTTTCTTTAAGTTTTCTTCTCTTTCTTCTTTTAAAGCATCTATTTTCTCTTGAATTCTATTTTTTCTATCTCTATTGTCTTCAAGAACGTCTTTATACATTCTTAATTTTTCTTGCTCTAAGTGTGATTTTTCAAGATTTACTTTTTGTTTTCTAAGTAAGTCTAAAACTGTTTTTATATCTGCTAAGTCAACTTTTAATGTTTCTCTTTCTTCTTCTACGGCATATCTTTTATCTTCATATTCTTCAATTTCTTTTCTTTCATTTTCTATTCTTTCGATTTCTTCTTCAACAATATTTAGTGGTCTTCCTGAACTTCTTTGACTTCCAACATTTTCTAGCTGACTTTTATTTATTTTATCTATTGCTTTTTTATATGAAATATTTTCGTTTCCGGTTGTAACTATATTACTAAGTTTTTGTATTACAGAATTTTTCATACTGTCTGTTAACTTAATATTCTCTTGTTCTGACACACTTGTTGCTAAAAAATCTTCTTCTGAAACTCCTGTCTGATCTTCGAAAAAAGTACTCTCTTTATTTTTATCTACTTGATATTGATTACTTACATCGTCTTTTGCCTTATTATAAATTATTGGTGCTTTTTTCTTAAATTCTCTAAAAACTTCATATTCTTCTCCATTATCTAGTTCATATGAAATCTTTCCTGAATATTCGGCATTTGACCATGGTTTATATCTATCATAATCTGGAATGAATTTTCCATTTTTGTTTTTTGATACACCATAAAACATTGAAGAAATAAACTTTAATAACGTAGATTTTCCAGATTCATTGTTACCTTTTATAACATTTATTCCTTTAGAAAACTTTAATTCTTTATTTTCTAGTTTTCCAAAGCCGTTTATTTTTATATCCTTAATTTTCATCTTTTAACCCTATCTATAAATTTTATTTTAAAACTTCTAAGCCAATTTCTATTGCTTTTTCAACAAATTCTTCATCAAGTCCTTCTAATTTCTGTCTTTCAAGCATTCTTCTTACAAAAGCTCCTTTAATATTTTTTTCATTTGCTAACTTATCTATATCTAGTCCTAAAACTGTTTTATCTTTTATTTTTACTATGTTATCTATCTCTACAAGTTTTTCTATTTCATTTATATCTATATTAAAGAACCTTTTTCCTTTTAAAATTATTTTATATAGATTTTTTTCTTTTAGTTTTAAGTCTTGAATGTTTTCAACTATTTCTTCATTTGATGAAAATTTACTTACATCAATTTCTTTTTCTATGTATTCCCTTTCATCAATTTTTATAAACTCTATATTGTTTTTTCCTTTTTCTATTTTTCCTGCAATAATGCCATGTTCACCTAATTCATCAAATCCTAATGCTATAGTTGAACCTGGATATATTATTTTTTGATTTCGTTCTTCTTTATAATATGGTTTATGTATGTGTCCTAGTGCTATATAATCAAAGCCTGTTTTCTTTAATTTTGAACTACTTAATGGATTATATTCTCTAAATTCATCGTTTCCTCCATCCAGTGAACCATGTGTTATTAGTATGTTGATATCTTTTGGTTCTTCTATTTCTATGTCTTCAACATTTGTTTCTTCACAATAGAATCCTGTAAATCCAAATCCATATATATGAACATTTTTATAATCTATCTTTTCAATTTCATCTTTAAAAATATGTACATTTTCATTCCATTTAAATGTTGAATAAAATGAATTAACTAAATATGGATCATGATTTCCTGGTGTAATAAATATTTTCGTATTTGGTATTTCTTTAAATAGATTATTTAAGTATTCTATACTAGATTTTCTTATATATTTATGTTCATATAAATCTCCTGAAATTAATAAAAGCTCAATTTCATTTTCTTTTATATAATCTATGATTTCTCTTAATGCTTTTCTTTGTTCTAATCTTCTTTTAGCTGGTAATCCATCAATCTGATTTAAGCTTTCAAATTTTGTATCTAAATGAAGGTCTGCTAAGTGTACAAATTTCATACTTTTACCTCTCCATCTCTAAATTTTGCTGTTTACTACAACAAAAAAAACGCTGACCAAATTATATCAAATTGATATTTTATGGTCAACGTTTTTTCAAACATTAGTTTTCATTTGAATCATCATTTAATGTTCCAAATAACTCATCAAATTTAGCCTCTAACTCTTTTTCAATATTTTTCTTACTCTTCTTTTCTTGTTGTTGAACTGGTTCCATTGGTAATCCAACTAATGAATCAAAATTTTCTGAATTATCATTTGCAAAGTTTTGACTATTTACATTGTTTGACATTTGTGTGTTATCTGGTTCCATATCTTCATCTTGGAATAAATCATCTAATTGTTCTATCTTTGCCGGTTCCCTTTGTTCGTCCATGTCATCTGGAACATATGGATTATATTTTCTCCATTTTCCTCTATCTATATCTTCTCTTGTGTTATGGTCCACAGCAAATGGTTTTATCATTTTTTCTGTTGGATATTTATAGTAGTAATATTTTGCTGCTTTTATTGGTTTTAAACCTTTTTCATATATAATACACTGATCAACATCTAATCTTCTCAATTCATCTGGTGTCATTAAAGCCCTTGCCATGTTTTGTTCAGATACACTTTTTCCTTGTTTCCAATCTGCTCTATCCTTGTTTACATTTTCGCTTTCTCTAAATATTGTTTTTTCTCCAAGTGCTTTAGAGAAGTATTCAACTGTTTTCTGTGAGTTACTTCCTAAGAATACGTGTGTATCGCAGTTACCCATAATAGTTTCATGTTGTTCTTTATATACTGCTTCTAGCTGGTCTAAGTTCTGCAATATAACACTAAATGAGATTTTTCTACTTCTTGATGTTGATATCTTTTTATCGAAATCTGGGATTTTACCAATGTTTGCAAACTCATCAAGTATAAAGTATGTAGGTACTGGTAATGCTCCTCCAGATTCATCAGCAAAGTCATATAATTGTTGAATCATCTGTGAGAAGAAAATAGTTAATAAGAAATCATATGCAGTATGTGTATCTGAAGAAATAACGTATACTGCTGTCTTTTCTTTTCCTATATCTTCAAAGTTAATTGTATTTGTTGATGTTAATTCTGCTATTTCTTTTGAATCAAATTTACCTAGTTTAGATTGTAATGATGACAAAATTGATCCATAAGTTTTTTCTGGTGCAATTTCAATAGATTTGTAATTCATTCTAGCTGGGTGGTCAAATGGTAATTGGTTCATTAAGTTTGTAAGCATATTATCTCCACCATTACTATTGGCAGCTCTTACAAGTTCAGCACAGCTGGCTAGGTTTTGTTCTTCTTCAGGTCTTACTGCTTTTAAATAGTATATTAAAGCTTTTAATAGCATTTCTGCCATATCATCCCAGTATGGATCTGAAGATTTTAATGCTTCTCCTTGTCCTTTTACTATTGTATTTGCAATAACGTCAACATCTATTTCATTTTTTATATGCATTAATGGGTTATATCCATCACTCTTTTGAGGTCTTACTAAATTTAATACTTTTATTTTATATCCTTTTTCTTTTAAGTATCCTGCTGTTTTGTCATATAATTCACCTTTAGGGTCTGTAAATACATAAGATCCTAATAATTGGCATGCATTCGGAATAACGTATGATGCAGATTTACCAGATCCAGAACCGTCCAACTACCAATACGTTTACGTTTCCTCTTTTATCAACTGGTAAATAATTTTTTTCTGCTAATATAATTCCTTCTTTATTACTTAAAACTGAATATTGTTCACCATTTGTACACCAATCACTCGAACCATTTTCAATACCATCAAATTCATGTTTTGGAAATGCTTTTATTATTCCTATAGAAACTGCTGCTAAGTAAACTAATGTAAATCTCCAAAGTGTTGCCCAAAAGTATCCATTTGTTTGTCCAGAAATTGCTTGTCCTGTTGCTTGTAATGGTTGTACTATGTATGTTCCTAATGATGTGAATAATACTTCCCATCTATCTTTCTCCGTTTGACTTAGTGCTTCATTTAATGAAACGGAAAAAGGCGCAACAAATACTATGATTAGAATTAACCATAGTATTAAACTGACTATTAATTTTCCTTTTATTTTTTTGATGGCTCTAGAAATTTTTTCTGTAAATTTCATTTTTCCTCATCCTTTTCTTCTGTTACTTATTATCTATCATTTCCGTTTTCCATTGTATTTGGTTGTTTTGGCTCTTCTCCAACTTTTTTACCATCTTTAACAACAACTTCTGGTTTATCTCCTATACGTGCTGCCTCTACAGCTGTTAGTGAATCCCCTGGTTTCTCTTCTCTATGAGTTCTTTCACTTTCGACAGTAAGTGCTGTTACTCTGGCATTAACTTGTTTATCTGTTGGTAATGTATTTACTTTATCAGGATCAACTATCTGAATATTGCAAGCAGCTGTTTGACTTTCTAAAGCTCTTGCTTCTTCTAATGATATTCTATTACTATCCCCATTAGGAGTTTTAGTATATTCCATTGCTATTTTCTCCTTTCGCTAATTTCTGTCCTTTTTATCTTCTAATTCAAACATTACATATGTTTTCTTTGCTTGTAATGTACATTTTCCCTTTACTTCATTTGCTACTTCATCAAAATATAATTTTGGTTTTACTTCTTCTGTTGTTTCTGGATCTATGATTGTCATAGGTCTCTTTAGATTTGGTGTATATTCAAATTCTCTGTATTCGACATCTTTGTCGTTGTATAGAGTCTGATATCTCATTGGTACTGGTGTATTAGATATTCTCACCGCATTTGTGCTCGTCTCAAGAAAGCCATTGTTTACTACTACTTTATCTTGACCAAATGAGAATATAAGTAGTTGATTTCCTTCTGGAGCTGGATCCATAAGGAAAAATGTTTTCTTTTTGTTTGCACCTATATATTCTTCAGAGTATTTTAGTCTTTCTATAGTATATTTTGGTGACTTATCTAAAAATTCTTTTTCTGTTTTGTTAACTTTGTATATTACAGTATTTATTGTTTCTGGTTCTGTAATACTAAAGTGTTTACCAAAAATTTCTTCCATATTACACCCCTTAAAAAAATTTATCTTCCGTATAATTAAAATCATTTTAATTATACCATATTAACTTTTTTATGTCAACGTAACTAGCTTATTTTGAGTTTTCTTGGATTAAAAGAACTTATTTCTTTTAATTTTTTAAATAGCTCTATTTCTTCGTCGTTTGACTCTTGTGGAATCATTATTTTTATGTGTACTATCAAATCTCCTCTGCCACCTTTTCCGTCTTTGTAGCCTTTTCCTGGTATTACTATTGTTTCTCCACTTTGAATTCCTTTTGGAACGTCTACTGCTATTTCTTCATCTATACCATTTATTTTGATTTGTGTACTTAATGCTGATTCCCATGGGGAAATTGGTAAATCTGTATGGAGGTTTATTCCATCTAATTTCAGGTTAGCTGAATCTTTTATGTTTATCTTAATTAAAAGATCTCCATTTTTACCACCATTTTTACCTAGTTTTCCCTGATTTATTAATCTTATTTTTTCATTGTTTCTGATTCCTGCAGGTATTTTTGCACTTATTACTTTGTTTCCACTATCAATAGTTTTAAATGTAATTTCTTTTATTGCTCCATAATAAGCTTCTGTTAAACTTGCAGTAATTTCTGTATATATGTTTTCACCTTTTTCAGGTTGATTTTTTTCTTTTATTTTTTTGTTTTCTTCTTTTATTTCTCCGAAAAATAATTTCATAAAGTCTTTTACTTTTGCATTTTTGTATTTTCCATTTTGTTTAATATTTTTGCCTATATAATATTTCCATATTCTATCATATTTTCGTCTTTGTCTAATATCTGAAAGTGTGTTATACGCTTCACTTATATCTTTAAATCTTGCTTCTGCTTTTTTGTTGTTTCTATTTACGTCTGGATGATATTTCTTAGCTAAATCTCTATATGCTATTTTTATTTCTTCAGCAGATACTCTATTTGAATCAAATCCTAAGATTTTGTAGTAATCTTTAACAATCATTTAACATCCCCCAAATCTGGATAAATTTGGTTGCATTATATCACAGTTTTATCTATTTGGAAACATTTTTCTAATATAAAAAGAGGATTTTTATCCTCTTTTATTTGCAATAATATTCATTTCTTGTTTTTACAGTGTCTAAGTGTATGCTTTTTCCTTCTTCTATGCATATTTGGATAGTTTTATTTAGCATTTCTAGCACACCTTTATCTAAGTCTTCTGTTGCCAAGTCTCTATAGTATTCCATATTCTCATATTTTCTATCTTTACTTGTTGAATCTCCTATATATAATATTTTAGCTAATTTATCCATATGTGGTTTTCCTGTTGTATGACTTGCAACTGCTTCTATCATCTCTTTGCTAAAGCCAAACTCTTTTTCACATATTTTTGCTCCAATTTTGGCATGCATTAATCCTCGGCTTTTAATTTCTAGTTCATTAAATTCAATATTGTTTTCTTCAGCAAATTTTAATTTTTCTTCTTTGCTCATTTCTTTTGCCACATCATGTGCTATTCCAACTAATCTTGCTGTTTCTTCATCCACATTATTTATTTTTGCCAGTTCTACGCATCTTTCTTCAACACATAGAGAATGGTAAAATCTTTTAGCAGATAATTTTGATTCGACATATTTTTTTACTTCTTCGTATGATTTCATATGTATTTTTCCTTTCTGGAATCCTTGCTTTTATTCTCCTACTGCTAGTTCTATTAGTTTATCTATAAGTTCACTATATTTAATTCCCGCTTCTTCAAATAGTTTTGGATACATACTTATTTGTGTAAACCCTGGCATTGTATTAATTTCATTTAATATTATTTCTCCATTTTCTTTTAAGAAGAAGTCTACTCTTGAAAGTCCAGTTGCGTCAACTATTCTATATGCTTTTTCGGCATATTCTTGAATTTTTGTTTCTTCTTCAGGTTTAACTTTTGCTGGAATAATTGTTTTTGATTTTGGATTTACATATTTTGCTTCATAACTATAAAAATTATCAGCTGCTTTTATTTCTCCAACTCCAGATACTATAATTTCATCATTTCCTAAAACTGCACATTCTATTTCTCTTCCAACTATTTCTTGTTCAATTAAAATTTTATCATCAAATCTTTTGGCTTCTTTAACTGCTTCTACTAATTCTTCTCGTGTTGTTGCTCTTGTTACTCCAAATGATGATCCTTCTCTTGCTGGTTTTACAAACATTGGGTATCCTAATTCGTTTTCTGCTTTTTCACATACTTCTCTTAGTTTGTATTCTCTTTTTTCCATATTGCATCTATATGAGTGTTCTTTTTTTCTAATTACAATTCCTTTTGCTACTTCTATTCCTTCAAGAGATACAAGTTTCTTAGTATATTCTTTATCCATACAAGCGCCTGATGCAAAAACTTTACATCCAACATATGGCTTTTTGATCATTTCCATTAATCCTTGTATACATCCATCTTCTCCAAATTTTCCATGTAGTACAGGAAATACTATGTCACTATTTTTAACTGCTTCAATTAAATTCTTTTCAGCTTGTAAATCTTTTTTGTTAATTTTGTCTATGTTTTCATAATCACCTATATATTTAAATACTTTTGCATTTTCATTTATATAGATAACTGTTATATCGTATTTTTCCTTATTTATATTTTTTAATATTGATTTTCCAGACATTAATGAAACATCATGTTCTGATGACATTCCTCCAACTACCACAGCTACTTTAGTTTTAGTCTTGAATCCATTATATATTTCCCAGAACTTCATTCCATTTGATGCTTTTATTAAAATTTTATCTCCTGAACTATAAATTTTCTTAAGTTTTTTTACTGCCTGTATGTTCTTTCTATAAGAAAATACATTTTCTTTTGACATTCCTTTTTCTATTGCACTATTAGCAATGTATTCTGCATCCATTCCTACGGTAATTAAAATATCTACATTGTTTTTAGTTACTTCTTCTCCAACTTTTGTATGTAATTCTTTACTGTATTTTCCAGCTTCCTTTATGTCTCCTAATACAGCAATTTTTTTGCCGCCTTTCATTTTTGCTAAATATTCTATTGCTAATTTCATTGATTCTAAGCTTGCATTATAATAATCTTTTATTATTACTGTATTATTATATTTTTCTACATCCATTCTGTTTGCTGTGATTTTAGCACTTTCAACTGCTTTTTGCATTTTTTCAATTGGTATGTCATATTCCATACCTACTGCTATTGCACAAAGTGCATTCAATATGAATGGTTCTCCAACTTTTGTAGTTATAAATTTATAGTTTTTATTTTTTAATTTTACTGTAAATTCGCTTCCGTTTTCTGTTATTTTTATGTTTTCTGCAACGTAATCACTATTTTTTTCATGTATTCCATATGTTATTTTTTTATACTGTTTGTCTTCTAAATTCCATTTATGTAATAAATCATTATCATTATTTATTATTACTTTGCCGTTTTCCATTCCTTCAAGCATTTCCAATTTTGCTTTTAATATATTTTCTCTTGAACCTAAATTTCCTATATGAGATGTTCCTATATTAGTAATAACACATAGTGTTGGTTTTGCTATATTTGTTAATTCTCTAAGTTCTCCTTCGTGATTCATTCCCATTTCTACTACTAATGCATTATGATCTTTTAATGACATTATAGTCTTTGGCAATCCTATTCTATTGTTTAGATTTCCTATTGTTTTGCATACTTTAAATTTTTCATTCATCACTCTGGCAATTATATCTTTTGTACTTGTTTTTCCGACACTTCCTGTAATTCCTATTACCGGTATATCGTATTTACTTCTTTTTAGTGTTGCTATTTTTATTAATGTATCTTCTGCACTATTTGTTTTAACAATACTTGCTTTTTTCCCCATGTATTGTAATTCCTCCTGTGAAAAAATATTTTTTTCAACTATACATACTTTTGCGCCCTTTTCTATTGCGTCTTTGCAATAAATTATTCCGTCTGTTGTTTCTCCTTTCAAAGCTAAATACGTATCTCCGTTTTTCAATGTTCTTGTGTCAATACTTACCTCTCCTATCTCTGTATTGGCATCCCCACAAAGGATTTCTCCGTTTGTGATTTCAACTAAATCCTTTACGTGAATTTTTTCCATAATATCACCTTTATTTTGGTTCTCGATTTGCTATATATTAATATTCACAAACACTGTTCATATTTTACCATCTTTTGTTTATTTTGTAAATTTAAAGAAGAACATTTGCATGTTCTTCTTTTTTCTTTTGATTTACATTGTTAATATTCCACCAGGTGTTTCTATTATTACTAGTATATTTTCTTCTTCGCCTGTTTGTGCATTTATATATACTAAAAATTCTGTTTCATCTACTCTGCCTTTAAATTCATAGCATAAGATTTCTGTTTTCCATTCTGTTGGAATTATCGCTAAACCTTCACTTTCTATGTTTAATTTTGGATTTAATTTTTCTTTTGCTTCGTCTATTGTTATTTTTGTTTTTGTATCTGTTCTTTCTGTGTGAGAGTTTAAATATCCTGTTGATTCAACTCCCAAAATTTCTCCATTATCTAATGCTACTTTTACTTTTATTAAATCTGGATAAACTAAGATTTTATCTTGTTCATATACATAATTAACTGTTATTATATTTTCTTGTGTTTGAAAATATGTTTCTTTCATATTATCGAAACCTATATTTTTTAAGAATTCTTTTCCTTTTTGGTTTGCCTCTTCTCTTGTAATATTTTCTTCTGTTACCTCTCTATTTTTATTTAATAATACTACTTTTCCGCCTCTTTTGGATATTGATATATATATTAGATCATCACTATTTTTTTCTTTTACTTCAAATTGATAAACATCAATATCTCCTTGTGTTAAATTTCCATTTCTTTTTATATTTTCGATATTATCTTTATATATGCTTTTTACTTTTTCTTCTGCTTGATCTTCTGATATATCATCTCCTGTTAATCCTTTTTTCTCTACTTTTTGAATGTGTTCAGAAAACGCTCCATCATAGATTAATCCTGCATATTCATTAAAATTATTATCAATATCAGTAAAATTTGCGTCTGATACATTATCAACTTTTCTAGTATAATCTATTCCATTATCTTTGTTTATATCATTCCAAGCTATCTCGCCACTTTCAAGTTTGTCTGCTATATCTGATAATCCTTCTTTTAGTTCTAAACTATATTGATGAAGTAATTTCAAATTGTCTAAATCTTCTTGTGTTAACTTTTCTTGATTTATATTCTTTCTTGACAAAGCATAACTATATTCACTTACTTGATTTAAAAATTTAGATGTTTTATTTAGTTGCTCTATGTTTAATGGTAACTGCGATATTCTACTTACTGCTAGATCTGCTTCTCTCCATATATGTGTTAATGTTTCTGCCCCTGATTTACTGCTAGTAGATATTGTTGATTTTGCTAGATAATTTTCTATATTTTGTACATAATCGATTAATTCATAAAGTGACATACTGTAAGCCTGTTCTTCTTTATTTTTAGCAAGCTTTTTTGCATCATATAGTTTATAAATTGTTGTTGCTAACAAAATTATTAGTATTAATATAATTCCAATGCATAATCTTGTTTTAAATTTTTGCTTTTCTTTCATAAATCTCACCTTCTATTTTATTTTTTTCGTGAGTTCCGTTTTTTATTCACTTTTTGTTTTTTTTATGTTATAATTTTTTAGATTTACAAATATTAAGGAGATATTTTATGAAAAAAGTCCTTATTTTTTATGGTGCTTATGGTGGAGGACATCTTTCAGCCGCAAAATCCATTAGAGATTATCTGAAAGCGCATTATCCAGATTGTGAGACTATGCTTGTTGATTGTGTTGAATACATAAATAAATATTTAAACAAGTTTTCTACTACGGCATATAAGGAGATGGCAAAAAAAGCTCCATGGGTATGGAAAAAAGTTTATACAAATTCTGACCATGGCGCTCTTTCTAGAATTTCTAAAACATCAAATAAATTGATGTCTAGAAAATTAAATACTATTTTGCAAGAGTTTAAACCTGATTTGGTTATTTCTACACATCCTTTTTCTAATCAAATGTGTACAAATTTGAAGAAGAAAAAGAAAATCAATTGTAAAATAGCTACTATTTTAACTGATATGGCTCCTCATGCTCAATGGATTGTTGATCATGAATATATAGATTATTTCTTTGTATCAAATCAGGATTTAAAGGACTCTCTATCTGATAGCGGCGTCGCTGATTTTAAAATTTTCGTTACTGGTATACCGCTTTCTAGTAGATTTTCTGAGAAATTTGACAAAGAAGAAGTGTTTAAAGAGTTTGGATTAGTTCCTGATAAAACTACAATTTTATTTTTTGTTGGTGGGGAATTTGGTCTTGGTAGAAAAAGAACTGCTCTTGTATTTAGAGCATTGATAAGACTTTTTAAAAACTTTCAGGTTGTTGCTATTTCTGGAAGAAATAAAAAAATGAATACGAAATTAAAAGATTTAGTTGAATTATATAAAGTTTCTGATAGAGTTAAAGTTTTAGATTATACAAATAAAGTTCCTGAGTTAATGAGTATTTCTAATATTGTTATTACTAAACCAGGTGGACTTACAACAACAGAAAGTTTAGTTTCTAATTTACCATTAATTCTTATTAATCCAATTCCTGGTCAGGAGGAGGAAAATGCTGAATTTTTAGTAAAAAATGGTGTTGCTATTTGGATACATAAAAAGGATAATATTGCTAGAATTTTGAAAAATTTATACAGACATCCAGAAAAAATTGAGGAAATGCGTAGTCATATTCCTGCTCTTGCAAAGCCAAATTCTACTAGAGATATCTGTGAAATTTTAATGAAAACTATATAAAAGAGATTCTTAAAAAGAATCTCTTTTATTTTATATTTCGTGTCTACCTTCCATTGCTTTCATCAATGTGATTTCGTCAGTATATTCTAAATCTCCACCAACCGGTATTCCATGTGCTATTCTTGTTACTTTTATATTGAATGCTTTTATTAGTTTTGAAAGATAAATTGATGTTGCTTCTCCTTCTACTCTAGGATTTGTTGCTATTATTACTTCTTTTATATCGCTATCTTTAATTCTATTTAAAAGTTCTTTTATTTTTATATCTTCTGGTCCAATTCCATTCATTGGAGATATTGTTCCATGTAGGACATGATATACTCCGTTATACTCATGTGTTCTTTCCATGGCCATTATATCTCTTACGTCTTCTACAACACAGATTGTACTTTGATCTCTTTTAGGATTACCACAAATAGGACATGGATCAGTATCTGATATATTAAAACATTTTGAACAATATTTTAATTTTTTCTTAGCATTTTGTATTGAATCAACAAATTCGTTAATTTCTTCTTCACTCATATCAAGCATATGGAATGCAAGTCTTATAGCAGTTTTATGTCCTATGCTTGGTAATTTTTCAAAGCTTTCAATTAGTTTTTCTATTGATGGTGAATATGATGACATATATTAACATTCCTTCCTAAATTACTTTAATTACATTAATCCAGGTATATTATATTTTCCCATACTTTCTGCTGCTGCACTATCTGCTTTATCCATTGCTCCATTTATGCATGTTAATATTAGATCTTCAAGTGTTTCTACATCTTCTGGGTCTACTGCTTCTTTACTTATTTTTATTTCTTTTAACTTTTTCTCTCCAGAAATTTTTACTGAAACAGCTCCTCCTCCAACTGAATTATCGAATTCTCTTACAGACAATTCTTCTTGTGTTTTTTCCATATCTTCTTGCATTTTTTTAGCTTCTTTCATAAGCTTGTTTATGTTCATTCCTCCTGGAAATCCTCCCATTCCTCCTGGGAATCCACCTCTTTTTGACATTTTTATTCCTCCTTTTATTCATCAATAATATTTATTGGTATATCAAAATTATTTTGTGTTTGTTTATTTATAACGTTTTGAGCTTCTTCGGCTTTTATTTGCATTTCTTTTCCTGCTTCTTCAACTATTGCTTTTATAATTTCTTGCCTATTTTCTGGTTGTTCAATCACAGTTTTTCCAAATGAAGTTAGTCCAACTATTCCTAAAATCATATCATTAAGCTCAACTGCTTTTGTGTTCATTAAATTTGTAAATAATGTTATTTTACCTTTCTTTTTTAAGTTTGAAATAACTTTGGGCCAATATTCAGTACTTGAAATATTAGCTACTTGAGCTTTAGTTTTACTCTCGCTTTTTACTTCTATTTTCTTTACTGTCTTATTTTCTTCTTGTTTTGGCTGTGTTTGTTTTATTTGTATATTTCCTGAGTTAATTTTATTTTCTAAGATTTCTAGTCTTTTTTCAATATCACTATTATTTCCTCCATTTGAGGATGTTGAAGTTTGCTTTTTTATTGTAAGTCTAATTATTCCTGCTTGGAACATTATATTTTTTTGTGAAGACCATTTTATATCATTTTCCATTTGTGATAATGCTTCTATTAAATCAAATAATTCTTGGTTGCTTGTCTTTTCACTAAGTTCTTTTATTTTTTCTTCTTCATCTTTGTTGTATAATTCAATCTTTCCACTTGTCTTGAAAACTAAAATATCTTTTACATATTTTATCATTTCCCAAAGAAAATTATATAAATCTTTTCCTTCTTCGATTATTTCTTCTGTTGCATTTAAGGCTTTTTCAGAATCTCTTTCCAAGATTCCTTCTATCATTTTATTTACATATTCAAACTTCGGTATTCCAACTAAATCTTTTATTTTTTCATCAGTTATCTTTACATCGCCATCTTGTATGCATCTTTCCAAAATGCTTATTCCATCTCTCATAGCACCTTCTGATAATATTGCGATTGTATTTAATGCTTCATCTTCTATTTCAACGCCAATTTCGTCTGTAATTATTTTTAATCTTTTTTTGATGTCATCATTTGAAATTTTCTTAAAATCAAATCTTTGACATCTTGAAAGTATTGTAGCTGGTAGTTTTTGTGGTTCAGTTGTTGCTAATATAAATTTTACATGTTCAGGTGGTTCTTCTAATGTTTTAAGTAATGCATTAAAAGCTCCTGTTGATAACATATGAACTTCATCTATTATATATACTCTGTATTTTGCTTTTGTTGGTAGAAAATTTACTTCTTCTCTTATTTGTCTAATATCTTCCACGCTATTATTTGATGCAGCATCCATTTCAACTACATCTGTTAGAGATCCATTTAAAATTCCTTTGCAAATTTCACATTCATTACATGGTTCTCCATCTTTAGGATTTAGGCAATTTACAGCTCTTGCTAATACTTTTGCTGCTGATGTTTTTCCTGTTCCTCTACCTCCACTAAATAGATAAGCATGTCCTACTCGATTAGCAATAATCTGATTTTTTAGTGTTCTTGTAATATGTTCCTGACCTACAAATTCACTAAATGTTAAAGGTCTAAATTTTCTATACAATGCTGTATATGCCAATTTTTTTACCCCCAATTTTTAAAAAAATTGGTATAAGCAAATGGCTTCTCAGTGGAAAGCATGTTTATTCGCATAAATGCACTACTTATCGCTGCTTTCTTCCGAATCTGACGAGGTTCATAGCTTTTTATCGAAACATACTCTCCACTCAAAAGCTATCACTTATACCAATGAGATTATATAATGATATTTGAGTTTAATCAAGTATTTTATTCACTTCTTTTGAAAACTACTTTTGAAAAATCTGTTATTTCTTTATCTACTGAGCCTTTTTCTTCAAAATTTCCTACTGGTAATGTAATTGTTATTGTTCCTTTATATTTTTCATCATTTGTTGTTTCTATTGATAGATCAAATGATAAATCAAATATTATATCTTTTTCATCAATTCCTGATTTTTTTAATAGTTCATTATTATATTTTATCTCTTCGCCTTCGTTTGATATGTATTTACCTAAGTCTTGATTTTTTAATCTAAAGGCAACTAATCCTCCATTTTGTCCAATTTCTCTTAGTTGCATATTATCAGCTGTTGCACCTTTATATTCAAATCCTGTTGGCAAGAAATCTTCAACACTATTTATGTAATTTGTTTTTATATTTGTATTTGTAGGTAATAACGCAACTGTCTTTCCTATTTTATTTGTAGTTTTTATATTGTCTACTTTTACATTTTTAATATTTGTTTCTGTATTATTTTTTGTGTTTTTATTTATATATATGTATATATCGTTATTTTGAGATATATTTAAATCCCATAAATTCTCACTTTCATTATTTTGCGTATCAATAGAACTTTGTACAATTATTTTTTCTAATTTATATGGCATATTTATTTCGCCTTTTTCGTTATATACAATCATCAATATTATTGCTATTGCTATTGCAATTACTAAAAAGAAAATAAATATGTATTTTTTTATAACGCTTTTTTGTTTCTCTTTTTCCATTTTTTCCTCACTACTTTTTCTTTCTAAGTAATTTAAAAAAATCTTTTAATATTTCTTTACATTCTTTTTCTAATATTCCATATTCAACGTCAACCTTGTGATTAAATTTATAATCATTTAATAAATTTAACACAGATCCGCATGCTCCAGTTTTTTCATCCATTGTACCAATGTATATCTTTTTTATTCTGGCTTGAATTATAGCTCCTGCACACATTGGACATGGCTCTAATGTTGTATACATTTCACAATCTGTTAGTCTCCATGCTTCTAATTTCTTGCTTGCTTTTCTTATTGCTCTTATTTCAGCATGTTCTGTTGTATCATTTTTTATTTCTTTTAAATTGTGAGCTCTTGCAATTATTTTGCCATCTTTAACTATCACAACTCCTATCGGAATCTCTTCTTTTTCATATGCTTTTTGAGCTTCCTTTAGGGCTTGTCTCATAAATTTTTCTTTTTCCATTTCTTTTCTTTCATCTTATTCTGATTTTTAAAATATATGCATTCAAATTCTTTTTTGTTTTGCAATTCGCGTTTATTATAATATAAAAATCTTTAATATACAAGTATACGAAATCTTATACAATGTATAAGATTTCGTTATTCGGAAAATATTTTTTTAATTCTTTTCTAAAAAAATTTTCTCCCTCTTTTCTTATTTCTTTTTTATACCAGTACTTTCCTCTGCCTCTTCCTGTCATCAATTCCTTATTGTATATATTTACTGCTTTAGGGAATGCTTCTTCATTTATTTTAATATGGACATAACTATATGTCATGAAAATAATTTCAAAAAAAGTATCTTTTTTTACTTTGTTGCTTAGACTTTTTTCAAGTATTTTTATTAATTCTAGATATTTTTCTTTCCAGTTTTCTATAAAAATTACTGGTGCAATTATAATTCCAACTTCATATCCCGCTTCTTTTAATTTATTTATTGCTTCAATTCTTCCAGATAATCTTGATGTTCCAAATTCTACTTTATTTATTATTTCTTCTGGGTTTACACTCATTCTAATTATTACTTTATTTTTATTATCAAGGTTTAGTATTGGGTCAACCATGTCAAATTTTGTAGGAAATGTTAATTTACCTTTTGGAGAATCTTTAAAATTTTCTATTGTCCATACTAAATTGTTTGTAATCGTATTTTCTAGAATCAAATCACTATTGCTTCCTATTTCAAATGTTAATTCTTTTTCCGATTCTTCCGCTGTTTTTATTATCTTTTCAAGCATTTTTTCTCTATTTACAAATAGCCTTAAATATGCACATTTATTATAATTGCAGACTAAATAACAGTACATACAAGATGCTGTGCAACCTGATGATGTATATGGAACTAAATAGTCTGAAATCTTGTGATTTTCAACAAATTTTTGTGTTTTTCTAATTCCTATTATTAGATTTTTTTTCATATATGGAAATTCTTTGTTTGATTTTTTTCTCATTTCTTCTATATTATTATGATTTTCAATTTCTATCTTTGGAATCTCCTTATATTTTTTTAATAATTCTTTACCTAGTTCATATTTTTCTATATTTTTTTCATAATATATGCATTCTGGAATAAACATATTTTCACCTCGTTTTTATTTTTTAACTTTGAGGTTTTTTTATTCAAAAAAAGAGCCGATTGCTCGACTCTTTTCCACAATTTGTTGTTGGGCTGTGTATTATTTCAATCTTCCATAATACATATCACTAAATATTCCGTTCTTTTCAATTAGCTCATCATATTTTCCACTTTCTTCAATCTTTCCTTTGTTTAGAACTATGATTTTATCGCAGTTTTGAAGTGTGCTTAATCTATGTGCAATTGAAATTATTGTTGTATTATTTTCTTTTTGAAGTTTTTCTATTTCAGCTTGTATATGTCTTTCAGATGTATTGTCTAATGCTGATGTTGCTTCATCTAGTATTAATATTTTTGGTTTTCTTAAAAAGATTCTTGCTATTGCAATTCTTTGTCTTTGGCCACCAGATAAATTGTTTCCTCCTTCTGAAATAAGTGAATTAAATTTTTCTGGTAGACTATCTATATAATCATAAATATACGCTTTCTTAGCTGCTTCTTCAACTTCTTCTAATGATATTTCTCTATCTAGTCCATAGCAAATATTTTCATAAATTGTTCCAGCAATTAAGAATGGTGATTGTGGTACAAGTGCAATTAATTCTGAAATATCCTTTCTACTCAATGTTTTTATATCTCTAGAATCTATCTTTATTTTTCCTTCTGCTTTTTCAAGTTTTGATATTGCTTTTATTAATGATGATTTTCCGCATCCACTTGGTCCAGCAATTCCTAAGAACATTCCTTTATCTATGTCAATACTAAATTTATCTAATATTCTTTTTTCTTTATCTTCATTATAATAAAAGTCTAAATCTTTAATTTCTATTATTGGTTTTATTTCTTTTTCTTTCTTAGCTGGCAATAATTCTCTATATGAAAAGTCGTTTGGTATTTCTACCATTTTAAAGAAGTCTGTTGCCAAAACTGTACATTCTGATAATTCATCAAAAATTCTATGTAACTCTTCAAGTGGTTTTATTAATTGGTTAAAACATAAGTATGCTGTTAAAACACTACCTACAGAAATTACATTTCTTGTTGCTAAATATGTTGATATACCAATAATTAATACTGTAAAAAATGCTTGATTAATGAATTTTAAACAATCATAGATAGCCATTGAAACATGGTGTTTCATTTCTTTTTTTCTTAAAAATTCTGATTTGTTATCAAATCTGTTTGTTTCAAAATCCACACTATTAGAAATTCTTATAACTTCTATACCATTTATCAATTCAACTATTGTTCCATCCATTTGTGATTTACTTTCTAATAGTTCAACTCTTATTCCTTTTTGGCTACTTATTTGTTTAAATACTATTAATACACCTATTGGTATTACAAGCATCATTGGCAATGCTAAAACAAATGGAAGTGTCATAAATATTGTTATAATTGCTGCCACACTATTAAATACTGCCGGTGTAAAGTCCATGAATAGTAATTTTTCTAGTTTTACAGTTCCTTCTAGACATCTATTCATTCTTCCATGTATGTTTCCTGTCATGTTTTCTCTAAAATATGATAATGGTGCCATTAATAATGATTTAATAACCATTCCTCTAGCTGATTTTTCTGTTCTTGTTGCAGTATCTTCAACCATAACTCTTCTTATAATTTTTATAATTTCGTTTACTACATTTACTATTAATATTAAAATTAAAAATGGAATTACTTTCATAAATGAAATTTCATTTTGTATTAATATATCATCGGTTAACCAACCTATTGCCTTTGGTGTAACCTGAGTTAATACTGCTGAAACGATCATTATTAATATAATAATTCCAAACATTATTTTTTGCCTTTTAGTTAGTATTTTATATAGTTTTTTTAATACACTTTTTATAGAATTATTTTTTTTCATAATCCCTCCTATGTAAAAAAATTAACACTACATCTTTTATTATACACTGGTTTACATAATTTTTCAATATCTTCAAAAAATTACTAATTCCTAATAGTGTTTAAATTAGTGACACCGTTAGGAATTAGTGGTTTTTTATAATATTTCGAAATTATTTATGAATCTATTAATTTCTTGGCTTAATCTATTATATTCTTCCTTTGTTCCAAAAAATGTGATTTTATATACTTTTTTATTTTCAACTGCAAATATATCTTGTTTTACAAATTCCTGATTATCTCCTGCTATTTCAGAAGTTATTTGAAATCCTTCAATATTTTTGAATTGTATTTCGGAACTATTTGTTTCCTCATAATATTCAGAAGGTGATGCAACATTTTCTTCTCTTACTTTGTTCTTATATTCATCAAGACTTTTGTCTTCGTTTAAAACTTTTATATAGAGAGCTGATGTATTTTCCTCATCTTTTTTTTCTGGAATTTCTATTTCGACTGCACCTAAATAAATACTATTAGGTCCTACTCTATTTTCGTCAACTATACCAATTAGATTCCATGATTTTAAATATTCAAAACTATACTCTTCAGTTTCATATTTTTGATATTGTTCTGTATTTTCATTATTTATTTGAGTTGTTTCAATATCGTTTGTTTCTTTTGTTTTTGGATTTTTAAAAACAAAAATTAAACCTATTATTAGTGCTATCACTAATATTGATAATATTATTTTTTTCATTTTATCTCCTCCATGATTTATTATACCATTTCAAATTAATGTTTTAAACAAAAAAACTC
Source organism: uncultured Clostridia bacterium (assembly GCA_947625895.1). GTDB lineage: Bacteria > Bacillota > Clostridia > TANB77 > CAG-508 > UMGS1994. The sequence goes on from CANQPZ010000019.1 coordinate 20,781, forward strand.
AAACTATAAAGTTTGAGTTTTGGTGCACTTAGAGGGAATCGAACCCCCGACCTCTCCCTTAGGAGGGGAGCGCTCTATCCTACTGAGCTATAAATGCATTTAGGCAGTTTGAAAACTGCCTTGTATTAGCTATTTAGTTTTTTTACTAGTTCATCTACATCTATTCCATGAACATCGCATGCTTCTTCTAATGTTTCTGCTTGTGATGCTGGACATCCTAAACAGTGCATTCCTGCATCTAATAAAATTTCTGCTTTTTCTGGATTTGCTTCTAATATATCTCCAATTCTCATTGTTTTTTCTATCATTTGGGAATCCTCCTTTTCTTTATAAATCTTTACTATTTTAGCACATTTTTTTATAAAAGTATAGACAAATTCTATTTTTTGTTGTATTATTGCACTATTCTCAAGGAGGTTTGACATTTGAAATTTTTAATCATTATTTTTTTTATCACTTTTTTATTTCATTTGTTTATTATTCTTTCATTTATTTATTCATTGTTTGAAGTAATATTTGTTCAATCTATGCAAGGCTTTAAATTAAACTTGAAAAAAAATTATAAATGAAATCTTTTATATTAAAATTTATTTTTATTATCTATTTTTCAGTATTTTTTACAGTTATTTCAGTGTTTTTATTATATCCAATTTTTATTTCAGATGAAGTAATTATATTTTTTGCTCGCAACCCCTTTAATATTTGTAGCAAATTTCCTATCTTTTGGACTAATTTAAAACGTTGTTATATTCTTTTTAGTTTTTGCTCTTTTATAATAATTTTTCATTCTTTGTTTTCTTTTATAGAATTTTTTGTTAAAAATATTTATTCATCAATGAAAAAAACTAAAAAAGAACTCAATTCTAAAAATAGTGATATTTGTTTAAATATTGGGAAAAATCAAGAAAATTCTTTATTAAAACTTCCACTACTTGGTTTATATCAAAATGTGCTTGTAACTGGCTCTATTGGTACCGGCAAGACCTCTTCTTTGTTATATCCAATTACCAAGCAACTTCTTGAACTAAATTTTTCTAACTTGTATAATTCTGCATTTTTAATTTTAGATGTTAAGGGAAATTATCATCATTTTGTCAAAAAGGTTTGTGAAGAATCCTTTCATGTCAGTGATTTGTTCATCATAGGTCTTAACAATTTTATTACATATAATCCTTTACATAAACCAAATTTAAAACCTCATGTTCTAGCAAATCGCTTAAAAAATATCCTTTTACTTTTTAGTCCAGAGCAAACAGAAAGTTACTGGATTGATAAAGCTGAACAGCTTCTTACAGAAGCAATTAAGCTGTGTAGGTTATATAATAATAACTATGTCACTTTTATAGAATTGCACAAATTAGTAATGTCTAAAGCTTATTATCAAGAAAAAATTGATTTATTAAAGTCTTCTTTTTATAAGCAAGATCTAGATTCTTCAGAAATCTCTTCTTTAGTTTCTTGTATGAATTTTTTTGAAGATGAATTCTTTTCTCTTGATGATAGAACTCAATCAATTTTAAAATCTGAAGTTTCAAGAATAACTAATATTTTTGTTTCTGATAAGGAAATTTCTAGAATTTTTTGTCCTAATCAAGATGAAATTACATTTCCTGGTTTTGACTATGTCTTGAAGAATCATAAAGTTGTAGTTTTAGATATGAATATTTCTGAATATAGTAATTTATCAAAGATAATTGCTGCATATCTAAAAATCGATTTTCAATCTGAGATTCTTATGCAGTTATCTAAAAATACGCCAATTTGTCCTTCATGTTTTATTTGTGATGAATATCATGAGTATGTGACATTAAATGATGCTGCCTTTTTTTCTCAATCTAGAGAAGCTAAAAGTATTAATATTGTTGCAACACAGAGTTATTCTTCTCTTTTATCTTCACTACATGATTCCAATACAACAAAGGTTTTAATTCAGAGTCTTATAAATAAGTTTTGGTTTAGAACTGATGATTCTTTTACTATTGATGAGATAATTAAACAAACTGGAAAAGAAGAAAAAAGACTTGTTTCTCAGACTGTCTCTGAAAATGCGAGACAAACAAATTACAACTTTTGGTTTAATAATTTTCTTTCTAAAGATTCAAACATCTCTGAAAGTTATAATACTTCTTTTCAGAAAGATTTTATTTTTGATTCTAACTTCTTTTCACGCGATTTAGAAACTTTTTCTTGTTTGGCTTTTCTTTCAAATGGTTCTTCAATTCTTCCTTTAGAAAAATTAACTTTAACTCCATATTATTTACAATGAAAGGGTGTGATAATTTGAAATTTAAAAAATTATTTTTCTTTATATTTATTCTGTTTTTGTTCTTTGTTTTTATACCTAATTCATCATTTGCTGCTTATCCTAAACTAATCTCCACATTAAATTCTGCTTTTCAAAAAATAGAATCCTGGATTATAACAATCTCCACGCCTGCAGCGGCTATTGCTGTTGGTACTGGTGTTTTAATTAAAAAATTTAGTTTCGGTGATGAAGAACGTATAAGGACTGGTAAAAGACTAATTTCAGGATCTTTATTTTCATATGCTTTTATTTTGTGTATAGATTTAATTTTATCTACTATAAATAATTTGCTTGGATAGGAGGTTTTATGGATTATAGTAAAATACCTAATGTATTTAATGAGGCAATTTCCGATCTTATTAACAACTTATTGGTTTCTGTAGATAATAATATTTTTTCGGTTCTCGATGAATTAGTTTTTATTAATTCTGATGTTCTAAATAATAAATATTTTATTTCTCTTTTTACTAACAAATTCAGTTTAGTTTCATTATCTAAATCTTTATTGTTAGGTATTATAATTTATTATTCTGTAAGTTATTTGTTTTCTCATTTTACTTCTAATAATTTTCAAAGACCTGCTTCTTTTTTATTAAAATTATTTATTTCTGCTGTACTTATCCACTTTTCTTCCTATATCTGTGAATATCTTATTGATTTCTTTTCTCTTTTAACCGATATTTTAAGGGAACTTGGCATATTTTTATTTTCAACAAAATTGTCTTTTTCTCTTATATATGAAAGAATTAAGCAATTATTTTTTACAGATTTATCATCTCCTTTTACTGTTTTTTCTTTTGATGGATTAACTAGATCTTTTATTTCTTTTGGCTTTATAAACTTATTATTCACATACTCTGTGAGATTTGTTTTCATTAAAATTTTAATTCTTATTTCTCCATTTGCTTTTTTATCTCTTGCATTGGATCAATCTCAATGGATTTTCAAAATATGGCTTAAAAACTTTATCGGTCAACTTTTTACTCAATTATTTATATGCGCAATACTTTTAATTATCTTTTCATTTCAGACTACTGCAAATCCAACAATAACGAAATTACTTTATTTGGGTTCTCTACTTTGCTTAATAAAGGCAAATTCCTTTGTACGAGAATTTACTTCTGGATTTACTTCTGATATTACATCAGGTTTATCAAATTTAAAAAATACTTTTCAGTAGGAGGTTTTTATGAAATTTGTTTTTCCCAAAAATTATAATTTTTCTTTTAAGTTTCTTGGCATAATTAGTTATTCTTCAATTATAATAAATATTATTTATGGTTTTTTACTTTATTTTTTAATTTCTATTTTTTTTAAATCTTTTATCATAAAATTTTATTGTTTTATTTCCTTTTTTATTCCTTTTTTTCTTTTTACTTCTTTAAATCATTCTAATGAAAATATTTTTATTGTTATTTCTTATATTTTAAAATATTTATCTTCTCCAAAAGTTTATTTTTACGACAAAAGATTTTAAGTTTTATTGTAAATATCTGTTTTTGATGATATAATTTTATCGATTTTAACTGATAGGAGTTTTATTATGAAGTTAGAGCAAAATGATAAATCTATATTATTCTCTAATACGGAAATACCTGATATATTTTTTACAGAATATCTTTCTGCGGCTCCTGGAGATTATATTAAGGTTTATTTATATATTGTTTTTTTATCAAAATATGATAAGGATATTAAATTAAATGATTTATCTAAAAAACTTGCTTTACCTTTAAAAGTAATTCAAGAAGCTTTTAAATATTGGGAAGATAATGGTGTTTTGGTGAAAAAGAATACTGGCTATATGTTAGTCAATTTGCAAGATACTGAACTACTAAAACTTTATTCTCCAAAATTAACTTCTTCTCCTGAAGATATAAAGAAAAACGCTAAAAATCAGTATAGAGCAAAAGCTATTGAAAACATTAATAATCAATTTTTCCAAGGAATTATGTCTCCATCTTGGTATAGTGACATAGATATGTGGTTTAAGAAATATAATTTCGATGAATCTGTAATGTTAGCTCTATTTAACTATTGTTACGATCATTCTGCTCTACATAGAAATTATATTCAAGTTGTTGCAGATAGTTGGTATAAAAATAATATTCGTTCTTTTTCTGATTTGGACCAATATTATGAAAAACAAGAAAAAATTACTACATTAAAAAAATCAATTATAAAAAAATTGGGTCTAAATAGAAATTTAACCGTGTATGAAGATGCATATGTTCAAAAATGGGCAATAGATTATGGATATCCTTTGGAAATTATTGAAATTGCTTTGAAAAAGACAAAAACTAATATTAATTTTGAATATTTAGATAAAATTATTTCTGATTGGAATGATAGAGGATTTAAAACTGTTTCAGAAATTGAAGCTTACTTGAAAAAATCTCAGAAAAAACAAGAAAATATAAATGAGATGAGAAAGCAAACGAATTATCAAAATTCAAAACAAAGAAATTATGATAATTTAGATAATCTTTATGCAAATAATTAGGAAAGGATTACATGGATAGTTCAATTTTAAAGCAATTACTAACTGAATATGATTCTAAAAGAACTAGAGAACTTACTGATTTAGATCTCAGAAAACAAAAATTATCTGAAACATCAGTAGAATATAGAAATCTTGAAAAAGAATTACAAGAACTTTCTCTTTCTTCTTTAAAAAATATGCTTTTTCTCTCTCAAGATGAAAAAGAAAAAAATGTTAAAGAATTAGAAAAGAAGACACTTAAGATTTCTAAAGAAAAGGAAAAACTTTTAGAAAAACTAAAATTACCTAAAGATTATTTATCACCACATTTTGAGTGTGAATTATGTGGAGATACGGGTTATATAAATAATCAATTATGTTCTTGTATTAAACAAAAAATATATGATTTAGAATATAACCAAGCTAATATTGGTGATGTTCAAAAAGAGAATTTTGATACTTTTGATTTTTCTCTATATTCTGATAAAGTAGAACCTTCTTATGGTTCTTCATATTCTCCTAGAGAAAATATGAAAAAAATTGTTGAAATTTCTAAAAATTTTATTAAAAATTTTGATTCACCTGATGAAAAAAATTTAATGTTCTGTGGTCAAACAGGTTTAGGAAAAACATTTTTATCTAATTGTATTGCAAAAGAACTTTTAGAAAAAAATAAAACTGTTTTATATCAGACTGCACCAATAATGCTTGATATGATTATTAAATCAATGTTTGAAAATAATTCCACTCTTATGGATAATCTCCTAAATGTTGATTTACTTATAATTGATGATTTAGGTACAGAAACTTTATCTGAAGTTAAATTTACAAAATTATTTAATATAATTAATACAAGAATACTAAATCAATCTCAAAAAATTACTAAAACTATTATTTCAACAAATCTTGAGATAAAAGATATTTTTAATAATTATGATGAACGTTTAGGTTCCAGAATTGTTGGAAATTATAATATATGTAAATTTTTTGGTGACGATATTCGATTAAAAAAGAAGAAAAAATAAAGGGAAAATATTTTTATATTTTCTCTTTTTTATTTATTATTAATTTTTAATTTTTGATTTTTATTTTTTATTTTTTATTTTATTTTTTATTTTATTTTTAATTTTTATTTTTTATTTTATTTTTAATTTTTTATTTTATTTTATTTTTAATTTTTATTTTTTATTTTATTTTTAATTTTTTATTTTTTATTTTTATTTTTTATTTTATTTTTAATTTTTTATTTTTTATTTTTTATTTTATTTTTAATTCTTTATTTTTATTTTTTAATTTTTAATTTTTATTTTTTAATTTTTAATTTTTATTTTTTATTTTTTTTTTTTTTATTTTTTATTTTTTTTTTTTTTATTTTTGTTTTTATTTTTTTGATTTTAATTTTCGATTTTATCCTTTTGATTTTTATTTTTGATCTTATAAATTTTATAATTAATTTTTAGTATTTGGGGGTTTACATAATTAAAATGTTTTTCCCAAATATCTCTTTTCTTTTTTTATTTTATTATAACTTTTTAAATTACAATTTTAAAAGAAAATTTTTTCTCTTTTTTTTAAAAAATCTTTTAGTTTTTTTAAATTTTTTTGTTAAGTATTTTTTTGTTTTTTAATGTTATAAAAATTATTCTTTTTATTGGTTACATTCATTCGAAATTTGTATTTTTTATCAAAACTCCATTTTTTCTTTATATTTCAGTAAATTCTAGCGTTTTTGTGTCGATTTTCATTTTACTTAAATATTTTATGAATTACTTATTTTTTAGGCATTTGCCCTTATATGTCTTTTATAGAGTTTTACTACTTTTTTCCTATTATTTTATATACTTTTTTCTTATATTTGATTTGTTTTTTCAGTATAAATTACTCATATTTCAATGATAATTTTTATATTTTTTCACCTTATATTTTATTCTTTTTAAATTTTTATTTTTTGTCAAAAAGTTATCATTTTTTTTATTTACTTTTTATTTTTTTAAATTTTAAATTCTTCATCAAATATTTTTTCTTTATCTTTTATTTTCTTTTTTATATTTTATGTCAAATATTCTTTATAAATTTTTTATAATTTTATTTATTAACTTTAATTTAACTTTTTTTATTTTAATAGTTAAATAAATTTTATATATTTTATTTTTTATATTTTATATTTTTATATTTTAAATTTTATTTTTAAATTTTATTTTTAATTTTTATTTTTTAATTTTTATTTTTATTTTAAATTTTTATTTTTATTTTTTTATTTTTATTTTTTATTTTTAATTTTATTTTTAATTTTTATTTTTTTATTTTTTTATTTATTTTTTTATTTATTTTTTTATTTATTTTTTTTTTTTTTTTTTTTTTTTTTTTTTTTTTTTTTTTTTTTTTTTTTT
>CANQPZ010000020.1 GCA_947625895.1 uncultured Clostridia bacterium
GGTACACCAAGTGGATTTAGAACAACATCAACTGGAGTTCCATCTGGCATAAATGGCATATCTTCTTCTGGTAATATTCTTGAAATAACACCTTTGTTACCATGACGTCCAGCCATCTTGTCACCAACTGATATTTTTCTCTTTTGAGCTATGTAAACTCTTATTACTTTATTTACACCAGGTCCTAATTCATCAGAATTTTCTCTAGTGAATATTTTTACATCAACTATTGTTCCAGCTTCACCATGTGGTACACGAAGTGATGTATCTCTAACTTCTCTAGCTTTTTCTCCAAATATTGCTCTTAATAGTCTTTCTTCTGCTGTTAGCTCTGTTTCTCCTTTTGGAGTAACTTTACCAACTAGAATATCTCCAGGTCTTACTTCTGCACCTATTCTGATAATTCCTTCATCATCTAAGTCTTTTAAGCTATCTTCACCAACATTTGGTATATCTCTAGTAATTTCTTCTGGTCCAAGTTTTGTATCACGACATTCGCAATCGTAATCTTCAATATGTATAGATGTTAAAACATCTTCTTTAACTAATCTTTCATTTAATAGAATAGCGTCCTCATAGTTATAACCTTCCCAAGTTGTGAAAGCGATAAGTAGGTTTTTACCAAGTGCCATCTCACCTTTATCTGTAGCAGGTCCATCGGCGATAACGTCTCCTCTTTTAACCATCTCACCTGTTTTTACAATTGGTCTTTGGTTAATACATGTAGCACCATTTGTTCTCTTAAATTTACGTAGGTGATATATTTTTTCTTCACCTTTTTTAGTTTTCATTCTAATTTCGTCTGCTGTAACTCTTGTAATTTCTCCATCTTCTTCTGCAAGAATTAAAACTCCTGAGTCTTTAGCAGCTCTATATTCGATACCTGTTCCAACTATAGGTGATTCTGTAATCATAAGTGGAACTGCCTGACGTTGCATGTTTGCACCCATCAATGCACGGTTAGCGTCATCGTGCTCTAAGAAAGGTATCATTGCAGCACCAACTGAAACTAATTGTTTTGGAGAAACGTCAACATAGTCAACTTTTTCTCTTTCAACTTCTGTAATTTCATCTAGGTGTCTAACTCTAATTCTCTTATTTATAAATTTATTATCTTTGTCAACTGGTTCTGATGCTTGAGCTATAATGTATTCGTCTTCAGTGTCTGCTGTCATGTATTCAATTTCATCAGTAACTTTTCCAGTTGCTTTGTCAACTTTTCTATATGGTGTTTCAACAAATCCATATTCGTTTATAACAGCAAAAGTTGTAAGTGCTGAAATAAGTCCAATGTTTGGTCCTTCTGGAGATTCAATAGGACATAATCTACCATAGTGAGTATAGTGAACATCACGTACTTCGAATCCGGCTCTATCTCTTGATAAACCACCAGGACCTAATGCAGAAATTCTTCTCTTATGAGTTAATTCTGACAATGGATTTGATTGATCCATAAATTGTGATAATTGAGAACTTCCAAAGAATTCTCTAATTGAAGATGTAATAGGTTTTGTATTAATTAATGTTTGTGGTGTTACTACATCTAGATCTTGAATTGTCATTCTTTCACGAACAACTCTTTCAAGTCTTGTTAAACCAATTCTAAATTGATTTTGTAATAATTCACCTACACATCTAATACGTCTATTTCCTAAGTGGTCAATGTCATCTATTTTTCCTAAACCATGTTCTAGGTTTAATAAGTAGCTGATTGATCCAAGAATGTCTTCTGTTGTAACATGTTTTGGAACTAGTTCATCCATTCTTTCTTCAATTACTTTTGCTAAGTCTTTTTCTTCAGTATTATCTAATATATTTTTTAATACTGCATAATTAACTAATTCTTTTACTTTAACGTCTTTTAAGTTTTTAGGTGTAACAAAAGCATGAATATCAACAGTTCCGTTACCAATAACTTTAACTTTTTTGTCTTCTACTTTTACATCAACAGAATTGATACCAGAATTTTGAATTTCTATAGCAACTTCTTTTGTTATTACTTCGTCTTTTCCTACAAGGATTTCTCCTGTTTCTGGATGAATAATATCTGAATATGCTACTTGATTTGTAATTCTATGAGCTAAGTTTAATTTCTTATTATATTTATATCTACCAACCTTAGCTAAATCATATCTTCTATTATCAAAGAATAATCCATTGAATAGGTTTCTTGCTGCATCAACTGTTGGTAATTCACCTGGTCTTAATTTTTTGTAAATTTCAATTAATGCATCTTCTTGTGTTTTTATTGGATCTTTTGAAATTGTAGATATTAATTTTTCTTCTTCACCGAAGAAGTCAATAATTTGATCGTCTGTTAAAAGTCCTATTGCTCTTAATAATGATGTTACTGGTAATTTTCTTGTTCTATCAATTCTTACCCAAAATACATCATTGCTATCTGTTTCATACTCAAGCCATGCACCTCTAATTGGCATAACAGTTGAAGTATAAACTTTCTTTCCTGTTTTATCATAAGCTGAATCATAATAACATCCTGGTGAACGAACTAACTGGCTTACAACAACTCTTTCTGCGCCATTTATAACAAATGTTGCACTATCTGTCATAAGAGGGAAATCACCTAAATAGATTTCTTGTTCCTTAATTTCACCTGTTTCTCTGTTGATAAGTCTAACTTTTACATGTAGTCTTGTTGAATATGTTGCATCTCTTTCTTTTGCTTCTTCAACAGTATACTTTGTCTTATCTTCCATGTAGTAATCAAAGAATTCTAGTACTAGGTTACCAGAGTAGTCAACTATTGGAGAGATGTCTTTTAAAACTTCTCCTAGACCTTCTTTGATAAACCAGTCATAAGAATCTTTTTGAACCTTAATAAGATTTGGTATATCGATTGCATCACCAATCTTAGAGAAGGTTTTTCTTACGCATTTTTCATGCTTAATGTCCTTTACTTTAACCAAAAAAAATCACCCCTATTTTCTTCTTAGTTTGCTGGTTGTCACAAACTTAATAAATTAAAGCAGGTATGTGATATATTTTTAAGAAAGTCCCTCTTAAATATCAGGTTTTTATTTTTTAAAATATTCCCTGCTAAAAAATATTTTATAAAAATAGTTCCTCTGAATTTAATTCCTCTTTCTTATAATATTTAATTTTCGCATTTGTAGATTTTATATCTACATGATGAAATAGTATATCATAGATTTCCGTAGAGAGTCAAGCTTTTTTTACAAATTTATTACAATTATTTTTTATATTATAAAAATTGATATAAGTCGCTATATTATTAGGTTAATTTGATTTGTTTGGAACAAAAAATCATGTTCTTTTTCATGCTCTTTTTTCTTAATGATAATTTTGTATTTTCGACCTAATAAATCACTCAAAAAGCATAGTAAATTAACCTAAAGTGTATTTTTTTCTAAAAAAAGCTTGCTATTTTACTATTTGCGTGTTAGAATATTAAAAGTAAAATTTAGTTATTAGCTAAGAGGAGGTGCAATATAGTATGCCAAACATTAAATCAGCAATAAAAAGAGTTAGTGTTATTGAAAAGAAAACTTTGCAAAATAATATGATTAAATCTGGATATAAATCAACTGTTAAAAAGTTTGAAGCATCTGTTGAAGCTGGAAATAAAGAAGAAGCAACAGCTAATTTAAAAGAAGCTGTTAAAAAAATTGATCAAGCTTGTTCTAAAGGTGTTATCAAAAAGAATACAGCATCAAGAAAAAAATCAAATTTAGCAAAAAAATTAAATGAAATGAAATAATAATTATCCCCCAGTATAACTGGGGGATTTTCATATCGGCCTATAAGGCCTCTCTACTAGCTGACGCTTAAGCGTCCCCCCGTTTGACAGCTTACGCCACTTTCGCTTGCGTTTTTATTACTTACTACCCTTTAAAAGGGTCTTTATATTCTTTTATTGTTATTTGATCTGACATCATATCTTCTTTTAATTGATTTTGCACATAATTATATACTGCCGACTTGTTATTTCCTACCGTACTTACATAAAATCCTCTACACCAAAATGTTCTATTGCTATATTTATATTTTAAATTTGCATGTCTTTCAAATATTATTAATGTACTTTTTCCTTTCAAATATCCCATAAATGATGATACACTTAACTTTGGTGGCATACTTATATACATATGTATATGGTCAGGACATGCCTCTGCATTTATCACTTCTACATCTTTTCTCCTACATAATTCTCTCAATATCATTCCAATTTCTCTTTTTAATTTCCCATATATTTCTCGCCTTCTGTATTTCGGTGCAAACACTACATGATACTTGCATTCCCATGTAGTATGTGCTAAACTATCCGTGTATGGACTTTTCATACGTCCCACTCCCTTCATTTTTATATTTTAAGCCGTCAAACTTAAAATATTATATCATGTTTGAGTGGGATTTTTGTTACTCTGTGCAAAACTATAAGTTTTCCGATTCCCCCAGCATAGCTGGGGGTTAACTCTAAAGTTAATTTTAAAAGCGGACAATTAAATGTCCGCTTTTTTAATTCATCTTTTCTTTTATAAACCATAAAACGCAGCTACAAATTATTGTAGCTATTGCTCCAATAATTCCTATTTTAAATATTTCAATTCCTATATAATATAATTCTGCTGATATGTATATCTTATAATGTATTAAAAGAACTATTATTCCCATTGTTGAAATCAAGAAAAAAATCCATAAACATATATCTATTAGTCTTAATAGTTTTTTATCCATTTTCTTTATTATATTAAAAAAATTTATTATGTTCTGCATCCTCTGTCCTCCTATATATTTAAATAATATCAGAATAAATAAGTTCTATCAATTGTACTTTATTCCATGTCTCCCTTATATTTCCACTTGTTTTTTTCCCTAGTATAAGATATAATTTTTCCGAATCTATGATGAAAGGACAAAAGCTATGTATTTAGAAACTACTTTAAGTAAGCATAAAAAAATAATAATAGCTGTTATTGCACTTGTTGTATTAGTAGCAATATTTTTATTAATTCTATTTCTATCTTTTGGGCATAAGAAAAAAGTTGAATCAGGTTCTGTAAATTTTTCAACTTCTGATTCTTCTATTACACTTACTGTTCCAAGAAGTTTTGAATTTAAAGAAGCAAATGATGATTCATTTATTATGTCTTTAAAATCTCCAAATAGTTTAAGTGGAATTTATATTTCTAAAGTAGAAGTAAGTAACATTAGAGATATGTCTAAATATTTAGAAGCAGATAAAAAAACTTTTACTGCAAATTTTGATAATCCTTATAATGTATCTGATATAACTGAAACAACTATTCAAGGATTTCAAACATTTAATTATAATTTTAATTATGCTTCAGGTAATTATGTTGATGTATATCTTATTTATAAAGATTCTACTTTCTATGTTCTTGATTTTGATTCACATAAATCAGATCTTGACTTGTCAAGTCATATTTCTGAAATAATAAATTCATTAAAAATTAACGAGGAGTAAAATTATGTTAGTAAACTTTTTTTCAACATTACAAGGAATACCTATTATATTAAAATTTGTTTTAACTACTTTAGTAGGAATGTGTCCTATTATAGAAATTAGAGGTGCAATTCCTTTAGGAGTAGCTTTAGGATTAGATTACTGGCAAGCGTATCTTTTTAGTTTTATAGGAAATATTATTCCAATATTCTTTATTGTAAAATATATTAGACCATTATTTGATTTCTTTGGTAGATGGAAATTCTTTAAGAGAATCATAGATTGGGCAACAGAAAAAGCAACAAGAAAAATTCAAGAGAATACAAAATTACAAACAGCAGTAGCCTTTGCTTTATTTATTTTTGTTGCAATACCTCTTCCTACAACTGGTGCATGGGTAGGATCTTTAATAGCGAACTTTTTAGACATACCACTTAAGAAAGCATTTCTTCCACTAGCTATAGGCGTCGCAACAGCTGGATTTATTGTTTTATTAGCTACTGGAGCTGTTGTTGCAATAATATAAATTTAAAAAATATCAATTTATCGTGATTAAATTTAAAAGAATGAAATAATTAAAGATAATCATTTTAAATTGATATTTTTTTACGTTTTTTTGAAAAATTTGACAAAAATCGGTCAAATATGGTAAAATATTAGATGTAAAAGGTGTAACATAGAGTTACTCTTATTATGTATTAAAAATTAGGTAACTAATTTTTATATCTAATGAAGTATAAAAGCTATGCAGATGCCTTTTTTTTATACCAAGAAAAATCTAAAATATTTTTCTTAAATACAATTAAATAGTTGTAAAAGATAGCTATCAAATATCTGAATTTTGAATAACTATCATATAGTTTAGTACAATCTAACAAAAAAATTGTTAAATCTGTGAAAGAGGAGGGTGATTATGAAAAAAGTTGGAATTTGTACGTTATATGATGCTAATCCAAATTTTGGGGCTACTTTACAAGCTTTTGCTTTACAAGAAACTCTGAAAGATCTTGGTTATAGCAGCGAATTTTTAAGATTTAAAAATTCTAGAACAAAAGAAAATACATTTTCAAGTTTGAAATTAGGTGAAAATAATCATAGACACTCCCATTTTTCTTCAGCAGATACTAAGAATATAAAAATAAATAGAGGCATAGTAAATTCGAGTAAATTTTTAAATATATGTGATGAAGTATATGATAAAAATGTTCACAAATATGATTCTATTATAATAGGTAGTGATGAATTATGGAATTTAAATAATCCATCATTCAAACATCGTAAAGAATATTATGGATATGGTCTTTCAAGCAACAACATTATAGCTTATGCTCCTAGTGCAAATGGTACAACAAAGATTGAATTTGAAAATTATTTTAATAATTCTCTTACACTTAATAATTTTAATAAATTGTCAGCACGTGATGATTCTACTTATAAATTTATTTCCGATGTTACAAATTTTGATGTTCCAATAGTTTGTGATCCAACATTACTTATAAAAGATTTTAATAAATATGTTATCGAACCAGATGTTAATGAAGATTATATTCTAATTTATGATTATAGAGTTCGTCCAGAAAGAAAAAAGAAAATCTTAGAGTTCTCAAAGTCTCATAATTTAAAAGTTTATTCAATTGGTTTTTACAATTCTTGGGCAGATAGAAATATCGATGCTAATATTTTTGAATTTCTTGGCTATGTTAAAAAAGCCAAATATGTTTATAGTGCATCTTTCCATGGTGTAATGTTTTCTGTAATATTTAGAAAAGATTTTATTGCAGCTTCTTCTAATTGTAAGAAAATAGAACACATTTTAAGAAAATTTGAATTAACAGATAGAGACATATGTCAAGGAAGAACTTTCGATGAAGTTTTTAGTGAATCTATTGATTATAGCAAAGTTGATAAAATAAAAAATGAATACAGAGCATCTTCTTTAAAATTTTTAGAAAATGCTTTGAATGGGGAAAAATAGATGGTTTTAGTTGATGAAGAATATAATTGTGCTGGATGTGGGTGCTGTGAATCTCTATGCCCTGCATCAGCAATTAAAATGAAAGAAAATGAAAAAGGATTTTTATATCCTGTAATTAATGAAAAATATTGTACAAATTGTGGAATTTGTAAAAAGAATTGTCCAAATATAATGCATATAAATGAAGAAAATAATGAACTAAAAATTTATGCTATGAAAAATTTTGATGAAAGTATCAGAGAGTCAAGTTCATCAGGTGGATTTTTCTATAATTATGCTAAACTTGTTTTAGATCTTGGTGGTACTGTTTATGGAGCTGCTTTTAACTTCTTTAATGAAGTTGAGCATATTCGTATTACAGAGCTTGATGATTTAAAAAAACTTCAAGGTTCAAAATATGTTCAGAGCAAAATAAATAATTCATATATTGATGTAAAAAAAGATCTTGAAAGTGATAGGTTTGTTCTATTTTCTGGAACTCCATGTCAGGTTGAAGGACTTAAATTCTTTTTAAATAAGAAGAAAACATCAATGGAAAAATTATATACTTGTGATATTATTTGCCATGGTGTACCTTCTCCTAAGATATTTAATGATTACTTATCAGAATTAGAAAAGCAATATGATTCTAAAGTAAAATGTATTAATTTTAGGCATAAAGAAAATGATTATACACAAAATATTAAGATAACTTTTGAAAATGGTGAAACATACTTAAGTAATTATTTTAAGGATGATAAATTTTATAAACTTTTTTTAGATAATGTCATTCTTCGTGATTCTTGCTATGAATGTAAATATGCTAATTTCAACAGAGTTGGTGATATATCTTTAGGAGACTTTTGGGGTATTGAGAAAAGTATTCATAATTTTGATGATAAAAAAGGTGTATCTTTGGTATTAGTTAATACACAAAAAGGAAAAGATGTATTTAAAAAATTAAAAGATGATTTTGATTATATTGAAACTAATAAAGAAAACTGTATTCAAGATAATCTTGTTCATCCTCAATCAAAAGGTTCTGACTATGAAAGCTTTTGGAAAGAATACTTGAATAACTAGCCAGAAATGTTTTATAGACATAAAAACTCACATGAAAAATCATGTGAGTTTTTATGTTATTTACTTTCTATTTCGGTTGGTTTCTCTTTTGCTTTTCTGACTGCCTTTAATTTTCCCTTTATTTCTATATAATCCATTATTAAAACTTTAATTATTGCAATAATTGGAACTGATAAGAACATTCCCAATATTCCAAAGAACTCTCCTCCAACAGTAACTGAGAAGATTACTAATATAGGACTTAGTTTTAATCCATCTCCCAATATTTTAGGATTAATTATGTTAGCATCGATTTGCTGTAATATTATTACTGTGATTGCCATAATTATTGCTTGCTCTAATCCTCCTGTAAATAATGTTATAAATACAGAAACCGCAATTGCAATTATTGCTCCAAAATATGGAATTATATTAAATAGTCCTATGAATAATCCAAGAAGAATTCCATATTTTACTCCAATTATTGACATAGCAATTGCTGCAAGCATTCCTATTATTAATCCATCTATGATCTGGCAATAAATAAAGTCTAAGAATATGTTATTTGATTCTCTAAAGTATTTACTTAATTTCTCATATTGTTCATCATCAAATAAAGATTTTCCTGCTCTCTTCACAAAGTTTTTTATGTTCTTTCTTTCTAATAATAAATATACTGATACTATTAGAGTTACAAATATATTAAATATTGTACTAAATACTCCAATAACTCTATTTACATAGAAAGCTATTTGATTTGCACTAAAGAAAGATATTATATCTATACTTTTTATGCTCTGAAGTGCTTCGCCAATTTTTAATTGACTAATAAAAGAATTTTGATCTGCAGAATTAATAAAATCTTTAGCTTCTTCTATATATGTTGGAATTTCACTGATTAAATCAAGAACGCTTTGTCTAACTGGCGGTATTACACAATTAATTAAAATTGCAATTATAGCACCTGCTAAAATATAAACCAAAAATACACTTATAACTCTAGACACTTTTTCAGGTAAGAATTTTAAAATTTTTTCAAAGAATTTTACTGGTCTATAAAACAAGTATGCTACTATTACTGCCATAAAGAAAGGCATTATGATTTTGAATATTCTTGATAAAAACAAACAAAATCCAGCAAAATCACTTACACATTTATATACAATTATAATTGCAGCTGCAAGGGTGAACCAATATAGCCATTTGCTTATTCCCTTTTTTTCTCTCATATTTTATTTCCTTTCTTAATTTTTTAATGTAATTATTATATCATCATAACGTCTATTTTTCAATTATTTGATCTATGTAATTTATTTGCCAAGAATACTTTTTTAAGTAAATCTCTATGCAGTCAAATTGAAATCCAATATTATAAATATTATTCTTGTAGATATAATATTCTGCGCAGTTATAAATATGCTCTTTTTTTATTTCGTTAATTGCTTCTCTAGGTTCTACTTTATTACTTGTTCTAGTTTTTACTTCAATAAAATGTATTAAATTATTCTTCTTAGCTATAATGTCAATTTCTCCTAATCTATATCTAAAATTAGTTTTTAAAATTTGAAAATTATTTACTTGTAAATAAAACTTTGCTATTCTTTCTCCTATGTCTCCAATTTTTTTATTATTCAATTATTCTAAATCCTTTCCCTGGTATTTCTTCAATTATTCCATCTAATTCAAAAACTGTGAGTTCTTGATTGATCTCTATTATGTTTTTATTTGTCTTCTGGCTTAGTTCTTCTCTTGTTAGTATTTCTTCGCTTAATAATTTTAAAATCTCATTTTTATATTCTTGTTCTTTTTTAATTTTCTTAAGTCCAAAATAATCTATTATATCTTGAGGTTTAGTTACAATTATCCCTCCCTTTTTCAAAATATAATTTGGTCCTGTACCATATGGATTATAAATACTATGAGGAATGCAAAATACTGGTTTTCCTATGCTTAATCCCATTTGGCATGTAATTGTTGTTCCGCTTCTGTGTTTTCCTTCTATAACTAAAATTCCATCTGATAATCCACTTACTATTCTATTTCTTTTTGGAAAATTACTTGAACATGGTTCTGTATTAGGTTCATATTCAGAAATAACTGTCCCTCCATTATTTATTATTTCTTCATATAGCTTATAATTTTCTTTTGGATAAATATAATTAAATCCGCTTCCTATTACTGCAATAGTTTTACCTTTGTTTTCTAGACATTCTATATGTGCAATACTGTCTATTCCTTTTGCAAGTCCGCTAATTATATTTATTTCATATTTGCACAATTCTTTAGTAAATTCTCTAGCTGTTTTTTCTCCTTCCCTTGATGCGTTTCTTGAACCAATTATTGCAATACTAAATTTGTTCAAGTTTTCTAAGTTTCCTTCTATATACAATTGCTTAATTTTTGGTTTTATGCTTTTTAACTTTTCCGGAAATAATTCATCTTCTCTATCTATTATTTTCAAACTTTTTTCTCCTATTTTTCTTAAAAATATTTTTTATCTAGCGATCTATATTGTATAGCTTCTGCTATATCATTTTTGTTTATTTTTTCTCTTTCCGATAAATCTGCAATTGTCCTTGCAACTTTTAAAATTCTATTATAAGCACGTGTACTTAGATTCAACTTTGTAAAAGCTTTTTCTAAAAGCTCTCTACTATCTTCGTCTAGCTCACAATATTTATCCATAAGTTTAGGTGTCAATTCCGAATTTGAGAAAATATTAAATTCTTTATATCTTTCTTCTTGAATTTTTCTAGCTTTATTAACTCTCTTTTTTATATCTTCAGATTTTTCTTCTTTATTTACTTTTGCTATTTTCTTATAGTCTACGCCACTTACTTCTACTTGAATATCTATTCTGTCTAATAATGGACCACTTATTTTATGCATGTATTTTTCAATATCTCTTGATGAACAAGTGCATTCTTTTTCATTTGATCCATAGTAACCACAAGGGCATGGATTCATGCTTGCAATTAGCATAAAATTTGATGGATATTCATAGTTTGCATTAACTCTAGAAATCAAAACTTTTCTATCTTCTAACGGTCCTCTTAATACTTCTAAAGTACTTTTATTAAATTCAGGTAATTCGTCTAAAAATAATACTCCTCTGTGTGCTAAGCTTATTTCTCCTGGCTTTGCTGTTTTACCTCCACCAACTAAAGCAACTTTTGAAATAGTATGATGTGGACTTCTAAATGGTCTTTTTAAAACTATTTTATTTTTATTTGTTATGCCTGCAATACTATGTATCTTTGTTACTTCTAATGTTTCTTCAAAATTCATATCGGGAAGTATTGTTGTTATTCTTCTTGCTAACATTGTTTTCCCTGATCCGGGACTTCCTATCATAATTAAATTATGACCACCTGCTGCAGCTATTTCTAATGCTCTTTTTACATTTTCTTGTCCTTTTACTTCACTGTAATCAATAGACGTAGAATTTTTTTCCTCTATTTTTAATATCTCTTCTAATTTAATTTCAGTCTTCTTAATATCTTTTTCTTTATTTAAAAAATCTACTGTATCTCTTATACTTTCTACCCCATAAACTTCTAATCCTTTTACTATTGATGCTTCTATTGCATTATCCTTTGGTAATATAACCTTTTTTATTCCTAGCTTTTTAAGTTCAATACACATTGCTAGTGCTCCTGTAATAGGATTTATTTTACCATCTAGCGATAATTCTCCTAAAAAAGCATAATTATTTAATTCTTTATTTTTTATATATTCAAGATTTGTAAGTATTCCGATTGCTATCGCCAAATCAAAAACTGCTCCTTCTTTCTTTATCTCTGCAGGTGCTAAATTTATTAGAATCTTTTTGCCTCTTATTTCATATCCACAATTTTTTATTGCTGTTCTTACTCTTTCTTTTGATTCTTTAATACTTGTGTCTGGCAATCCTACAATTTCCCATTTAGGTAAATTATTGCTTATATCTACTTCTACATCTATCTTAAAACCTTCAATACCTATTAAAACTATACTATTTATTTTTGTTAACATATTCTCTCCTTAACGCAAAAAAAGAGCTAGATTAAATCTAGCCCTTTTATTTAATTATTTTATAATACGAATTTCATTATCATGTATGAACCTGTTGATAATATTGTTGCAATGCTTATTGTTAGTATTATATATGTAGATTCATAACCAGTTGATACTGATAATACTACAGGTGCTGTATCTTGATCATCTTCACCATCTTGGTTGTTGTTTGGTGTTGAGTCTATATCTGGTGTTCCATAAGGATTTTCATCCTTTGTTATTTCTGCAGTATTTATTTTCATACCTAAGTTGTTCTCTGATTTTTTCCATCTTAATGCTATCTCAACTGTTGCACTTTCTCCAGGTTGTAATAATGTATTTGCTAATGCATCTGTTGTTACTTTTCCTTCAGATGTTATCTTCCATTGAGGGTTATCCTCTTGGTAGAATTCTAATCCTTCTGGAATTCTATCTTCAATTTCTTTAGCGTAACCTTCGATTTCACCTTCGTTTGTAACTTTTATTGTATAAATAAATGTTACTGTTGTTTTATTTAATTTCTTTCTGTTAATTTCAACTTTTACTGCTGGCTCTGGATTTTCTGTTCCGTTATGTCCAGTATTGATTTCTTTAGTTACACCATCTTCATTTATAATAACTTTTGAAATATATTTTACTAATGATAGGTCAAAGTATTTTAATTCAATTTCCTCATCATCGATATCATCTTCACCTGGTGTATCATTATCTGGTGTAGAGTCTATATCATCTCCATTGTCGTCTGTGATTTCAGCTATATTCTTAATCTTTTTATCTAAACTTTCTAATTTAGATTGATCTACTAAGAATGTTACTTGAACATCTCTATAATCAGGATTTTCGTTAGTTATACCTAATGCTTTATCATAAGGTTTTAATTGATTGTTTTCTCCTCTAGCTTCTGATTCTTCTTGAGATAAATATGTTGTTCTTACATATTTAGCATCTTCAACATTTTCAACTTCATTTCCTTCAGCGTCATATAACTTCCATCCATATTTTTGGTTAATTTCATCATCTGGTAAATATACTAGTCCATTTGGTATGTCATCTTTTACTTCTTCAACATAAGCTTCAACTGTTCCTTCATTATATACTCTAATTGTATATGTTATTTTGCTTTGATTTGTTACTACTAATGGATCGTTTGTATGATTGTATACAATTTTTCCATTTTCATCAGTTGATACCATTGGAATTCTAGTATCTATATCATTATCATTTACTTTTGTTATGAATTTTTGTAATGCTAAGTCATATACTGATGGAATGATATTATCATAATCTTGGTCATCTTCTTCTGGTATATCATTATTTGGAGTTGAATCTATATCGTCTCCATTGTCATCTGTAATTTCAGCTATATTTTTAATTACTACTGCTTCGTTTTTATCAACTCTAAATTCAATTTTTACTTCTTGTGAGTCTATAGCTCCAGTTGTTTTATCAAATGCATGTATTACTTTGTCTGGATTTACTTCTTTTGATAAGTAATCTGTAACTACTTGACCATCTTTTACTTTCCATCTATATTCTTTGTTTATATCACTATCTTCAAGGAATACTAATCCATCTGGTAAATCATCTCTAACTTCTTCAGCATAAGCATCAACTTCACCTTCGTTATATACTCTAATTGTATATACAACGTTTTGTCCGTTTTTTACTTTTACTACTGATTTATCCATTGGATATTCAGCATCTTCTTCACCATCTTGTAATGGTTTTGTGTTTGGTGTTTGCATTCTTGAAGGGTTTATTTCTTCTCCACCAACAGATGATAAGAATTTCTTTAAAGCTAAGTCATATTTGTTTAAAATTAATTTTTCAAAGTCATCATCATCTTGAATATTATTGTTATCTGGATATTGATCTGGATTTATTTCATCTGGTTGTGAGTCTCTATCCTTTGCATCATTACCTTCTCCATCTTTTTCATCTGTTACTGCAGCAATGTTCTTTAATACATCTCCTGATTGAACATCATCTAGTACAACACATGCTACTTGTAAAGTTTTGCTTGATGGTTCATTCTTTGAAGGATTAAATGCTTCTATAACATTTTCTGTGCTACCTTTTGTATATTGTAATTTATTTGTTTTTATTGTTGCTTTACCTTTAATTACATCAACATCATCTAATGAAGTTGTGTCTACGAAATCTGATGTTGATAGATGTTCTGTTCCTTTTTCAATTGTATTTAATTTTACAGTTGTTGGAGTTCCTGCTCCATCAACTCTCCATGCATTCTGATAATTTACTTTATGATTTACTAAGAATCCTAGTCCTTCTGGTATATAATCTGTAACCTCGTTTGCATATGCATCTATAGGTCCTTCATTATAT
Organism: uncultured Clostridia bacterium; assembly: GCA_947625895.1. GTDB lineage: Bacteria > Bacillota > Clostridia > TANB77 > CAG-508 > UMGS1994. The sequence goes on from CANQPZ010000020.1 coordinate 14,844, forward strand.
ATTCTTATTGAATATATTACTACATCACCTTTTTGTACTGAAACTGGATCTTTTGAGTGTTTGTAAGTTGCTGTGCTAGATCCATTAACTAAAGGTGTTACATCAACTTCTGGTTCTCTATCTTTGTTTTCTCCATTTACTGCTGTAATATATTTTCTTAAAGCTAAGTCTACTTCTGATTCTCCTTTAATTTCAACTTTTTCAAAGTCATCATCGTCTTCTTGTCCTCTATAGTAATAATCAGAATCTCCTAGTTCATCTTTATTTGTATCTTTACCTTTATAGCTTGGTTTGTCAATGTTAGGCATTTGACTTTCCATTGAGTTAGGCTCAGAATCTATATCATCAATATTGTCTTCTGCTATTTCAGCAATATTTGTGATTACTCCAGCAGTAGCATTATCTTTAACTTTACATTCTACTTGTAATGTTACTGAAGAAATTTGATTTGTTTCTTTATTAAATGGTTGTAATTCATAATCAGCTGTATATGGTGAAACTATGTAATCACCATCCATTGATACCATCCATTTATATTGTCTGTTTAATGCACTATCTTTAACAAATTCTAATTGTTCTGGTAAGTAATCTTTAACCCTTGTTGCTTTTCCTACTTGATTTCCTTCATTGTATACTGTAATTTCATATATTACTGTTTCACCAGGTGTTAAAATGATTGGATCTTTTTTATGTTTATAATTAATTTCTTCTTCGCTTTCATTATAAACAATTCCTGGTTTTCTATCTGTAATATCTTTATTTCCTACTTTAACAATATATTTTCTTAAAGCTAAGTCATAATATTTTTCAGGTTTTTGTACTTTTGCTTCGTCTTGGTCATTTCCTGGTATAACTTTCTTTTCAACTTCCATTAAAGGTTGTGAATTTTCTTGACCATTTGTCCATAATTTTGTAGTTGTTTCTACTGTATTATAACTTAATTTTAATACTATTTTTGTTACTGATGTTCTAAGAGGTAATCTAATGTAAAAGTCTTGATTAATTGCTGATTCTAAATTGTTAGCAATTTTTCTTCCATCTTTATCAACTATTGAGTAGTTACTTAAAGTACTTCCAGTTTGATCTAATAATTCTAATTTATAATCTGGATTTGTTCCAGCATTTACATGGAATGGACCTACAATATATCCATCTTCTGCTTCTGTAGTTGTTTTTTCATCTTTTTGTAATGATGGATTTGTTAAGTTTGATTTACTCTTTAATTCGCTACTTACTAAATATTCATATATTTCTCTCATAAATTCATATCTAGCTTCACCAATATTAGACTCTTGATACCAATCTGAATCTGATGGATTTTCTTTTTGAGTAAGCCAAATAGCTGCACCTTGCCATACAGTGTTATTAGTATATTTCCATATAGCACATTGTTGTGCAAAGAAAATATCATCTTCATTTATTGTTTTCTTGATAAATTCTAAAGTAACAGGATTTGCATTTGATGATGTTCTCTTTATCAAATCAGCAAACATTTCAGATAATATTGCATCTTTTTGTTCTTGTGTCATTGATGCTAGATACATATTTTCTGCTATTATTTTAAGTTTATCACTATTTGGGATTGAGCTAATGTCGCCAGTAGAAGTATAGTTACTGTCGTTTGAATCCTCACCAGGGAATCTCTTAGAAAAGTCTAAACAATAAATTTCTCTTGCATAGCTTTTTTCATTTCCCTTTTGTTCGTAAACTCTATAAGTCTTTCTACTTTGGATTTTATATCCCCATCCATTTGGGTGTAGAAGACTAATTCCAAATTTTGCTGTTTCTTGTGTGGCACCTATGATTTCAGTAGTTACAGCTTTTACTGTTGAAGCACTTGGCATGATTAAAGTTATTAGGCATATTACGGCTAATAACTTACTTAAAACTCTTCTCTTATCCACAATTTCCTCCTTAAACATCCTTTATATTCTATTTATTATTTTTCTTTTTCGCACTACTATTACAATTATATTACATTTCGGTTACAAATGCAAGTATTATGACAACTTTTATTAAACTTTTTTATTAGGGAATAGCCATTTTCGTCATTTTTGCCTCCAAATTTTGTTTATAAAAGATCAAATATTTGCATTAGTGGGCGAGTAACCTCTATTTTAGCATATTTTGTGGCATAAGAAAAGAGCATTTTAATAATTTTAAAATGCTCTTTTTTCTTTACATTCTATTTTTCCCTAGGTTTTCTTCAGATTTTATCCTAGTATAACATATTTTGTTATTGTAAATACTCCTAATGCCATAAGTGATGTTAATGTAATTGCTAATACTATATATGTATTTTCTGTACCAGTACTAATTGATAAGATTACTGGTGCACTATCTTGGTCGTCTTCACCATCTTTATTGTTATTTGGTGTAGAATCTATATCTGGTGCATCATATGGATTATCGTCTTCTGATATTTCTGCTATGTTTGTCTTTTGTCCTAAATTATTTTCTGATCTTATCCATCTTAATACGATTGGTACTGTTGCACTTTGTCCTGGTTGTAACAATGTATCTTTTAGATAATCTGTTGTTACTATTCCGTCTTCTTTTACTTTCCAATTATATTGTGTGTTATCTTCTTCGTAGAATTCTAAACCTTCTGGGATTCTATCAGTTATTTCTGTAGCATAACCTTCGATCTCACCCTCATTTGTTATTTTTATTGTAAACACATATTTAATTTCTGTTTTGTCTAATTTCTTTTTATTAATTTCAACTTTAACGATTGGATCTGGATTTTCTGTTCCATCATATCCTGTTTCAGTTTCTTTTGTAACTCCGTCTTCTGTAACTATTACTTTACTTAAATATTTTAATAATGCTAAATCAAAATATTTTAATTCTAAGTATTCTTTGTCTATATCATCTTCGTCTGGATCATCATTATCTGGTTCTGAATCTATATCATCGATATCATTTCCATCTTTATCTTGATCTTTTGAAATTTCCGCTGTATTTATTATTGTTTTATTCTTAGATGATATGCTGTCCATTGTTACTTCGAATGCTACTTCTACATCTCTATAATCTGGATTTTCTTCACTTAATTCAGATGAATCATCGAAAGCTTTTATTAAATTGTCATCTCCTCTTTCTTCTGATTCTTCTTTTGATAAATACGTTGTTCTTATTTCTACTGCTTTTGATACATCTTGTGTTTCATTTCCTTCGCTGTCATACATTTTCCAGCCATATTCTATATTTGTATCATCTTCTGGTAAGAATGTTAGTCCTTCTGGTATATCATCTTTTATTTCTGCTGCATATCCATCTTGTTTACCTTCATTATACACTCTTATTGTATATGTTACTTTTTGTCCTTGTACAACTGTTATTGGTTCTTTAGTATGTTTATATTCAAGTTCTCCATCTTCTAATTTTGGAACTGGAACTCTATCTTTTACTTCTTTATTTCCTAATTTTGTTATGAATTTCCTTAAGCTTAAGTCAAATGGCTTTTTCTCGTTTTCTATAGTAAGTTTTAAATTATTCCCATCTTTGCTAAATGTTGCTATATCAGATTCATTTCTTAATTTTGCATCTGTTACAGCATAGTGTCCATCTTCTATTCCTTTAGTTATATCAATTACATATGTTTCTTCAATTAATTCATATCCTAAAGGAGCTTTTGTTTCATTAATTGTTAATGATTCAGCTTCTGTATTGTTAATTGTTATATTATCTGTTTTTGCTGTACCGTCATTTCCTGTTGTTATTGTTTTTGTTTCTTTGCTAGGTAATGTTATTGTAAATTCTGCATTTGCAAGTTTTAAGTTTGGATCATCTTTGTCAACTTTTTCAATTTGTAAATTGTATTCCCCTGGCTCAACTATTACTTCTACTTTTTCAAAGTCATCATCATCTTCTTGACCTTTATAGTAATATTCAGGATCATCTAAATCATCTTTATTATTATTTCCATTATAATTTTCCCATTCTTCTTCTGTATCTGGTAATTCTACATTTCCTGGTATTGAGTCAATATCGTTTTGGATTTCTCCACCATTTTTTTCTTTAAACTTTGTTATTTCTGCTATATTGGTTAAAACTTTTCCTTGAGCTTCTTCAGTTACTTCACAAATTATTGTTAATGTTACTTTGCTTAATTCTGTATCTAGTGAAAGATTTTTAACATGCTCTGTTGTCACTTTATTGCTTTCTTCATCATACTTCCATTCATTTGTTGTATTGGTTTGTTCCTCTGCCACATATTTTAATCCAGATGGTGGTAAATAGTCAGTAACTTCAGTAACTTGTACTGTTGTTCCAACCTCATTAATTATTTCAATAGTATATGTAATTCTATCTCCAACTTGTACTTGTAATGGATCTTTTCTATGTTTATATTCATATTGATTAAATGATCCATCTGGTTGTTTCTTTTCTGCAGTTGGATTTTCAGGTGTTCTTGTATCTTCTCCTCCTTCTTTCCATATTTCTTGCCATTGACCACCTTCTATAGGTCTTCTTACTTGTGTAATATATTTTCTTAATGCAACATCATATTGTTTATCGTTTGTTATTTCAAATGTAAATGTGTCTTCAACCTTTTTACCTGGTTCTTCTTCTCTTTCTATAGATAATAATGGTTGATCTTCAGCTTCTCTTTCCCATACATATCCTGTTGCTTTTTTAACAGTTAAATCTGTTGTTAATTCTATTTTTACTTTTTTAGCATTTGTGTTTCTTTTTACTTGTATATAAAAATCTTTACCATTTAAATCTGCTTTTGTACATGATAGTCTTGTTCCTGATGCTTCTGCTTTGTCTAGAATGAAGAATGCACTATTTACTTCTTTATCTTCTCCTGTTAATAATGTAATTTTAACTGCATAATCTTCGTTTTCTTGTGCTCCATCAATTTTAAATGGTCCTATATATGCGTAAACACCTTCTTCTTTAACTTTTGCTTTCTTTTCTTCTACTCCTTCATTTCCATTTACTATTTTTAATTTGCTTTCACCTTCAATTTTACTTGGGAAAATATCTGTTCTTTCTTCTTTTGATAATTCTGTACTATAAAACTCAATTATCTTTTGTATATAAGTTCCTTTATATTTTCCAAATATTGTTCCATTTAGAGCAGCCCATGTTGTTCCATCTTTAGTTCCTTGTGGTGCTCTAAATTTTAAATTATTTGTTATTTCCCAGATAGAAAATTGCATTGCAAAAACTAAATCATCTTCTGTTAAAACACTCTTTAATTGATCTAAAGTTAATTTATTTTCTGTATCACCATTTAAGTCTTTTTCAAATATTTTTGAAAGTTTGTAATCTTTCATTGCTTCTGAGTCTTCTGGTAAAATAGCATTCCTTATTAACCACTCTATTTTACCTGCATCTTCATCTGTTAATCCTTTTTTAGCATTTTTTATGATCTCAGTTGTAGCTTCTCCTTTGCTAGTGTATTCAGCATCTGACGCATTATCTTCTTTTGGATATCTCAAATCTTTATTTAAACATAAAACTGTTGTCTCAAAATCATTGTCGCCAGAATATATTCTGTATGCTGGTTTAGCACTACTGTCTGTTGCATATCCAAATGGGGTTTCTGTTTTATTATCTAGAGTCTTGCTTGAATGTACAGTAACAATTCCAAATCTTAGTTTTGTATTAGCTTCTGCATTTTCAATTTTTGCTATTACACTGATTGGTGTTGGTAAAATTAGTGCCAAAATACAAAACATTGCGATAATTTTTTTAGCTAAATTACTTACTCTCATAATTTTTTTCTCCTGTTATGTTTTAATTTTCTATCTTTGCTTCTTATTTTAAATATTAATTTTATAATGTCAATTTCGTTTTTTATACCTTTTCTTTCTTTACTGTATTTCCGCTACTTTGAGCGTTTTATTACATTTTTATTATTTTATTGTTAAATATTTTAAACTCTCAAAGTGTGTATTTCCCTATGTTTTAGCATGTTATTCGTTTTGCTATTTGTCTTTTTGATTATGCTATTTTTGAGCCATTTTTATGTTTTTTAATTATTTTTTGCCAATAAAAAGAAGACACTTCATTTTTTTGAAATGTCTTCTGCTTATTTAACTATTTTATCTTTTTAGGATATATTTGTTTATTGTGTATATTCCAACTCCTAATATTGCTATTATTCCAATTATTATTAGTATTGTATATGTTGGTGATGAACCAGTATTGATTGATAATACTACGATTGCATTGTCTTGATCATCTTCACCTTCTTTATTGTTGTTTGGTGTTGAATCTATATCTGGTATATCATAATCATTATCATCATCAGATATCTCCGCTGTATTAACTTTTTGACCTAAGTTCTTTTCTGATTTTACCCATCTTAGAACTATTTGTATTTCAGCACTTTGTCCTGGTTTTAATAATGTATCTTTTAAGTAATCTGTTGTTACTATTCCATCTTCTTTTATTTTCCAATTGTATTGTGTGTTATCTTCTTCATAGAATGCTAAACCTTCTGGAATTCTATCTGTTATTTCTGTTGCATATCCTTCTATTTCACCTTCATTTGTTATCTTAATAGAATATACATATTTTACTTCTGTTTTGTCTAATTTCTTTTTGTTGATTTCAACTTTAACGACTGGTTCTGGGTTTTCAGATCCATCATATCCAGTTTCAGTTTCTTTTGTAACCCCATCTTCTGTAACTATTACTTTGCTTACATATTTTAATAAAGATAAATCAAAATATTTTAGCTCTAAGTATTCTTTATCTATATCATCTTCATCTGGATCATCATTGTCTGGTGTTGAATCTGTATCTTCAACCTCTTTTCCATTTTCATCTTGATCTTTTGAAATTTCTGCTGTGTTTATTATTGTTTTATGTTCATCTGTTGCATTCTTTTGTGCAACTTCAAATACAACCTCTATTTCTCTATGATCTGGATTATCATCTGTAACACTTTCTGTACTATCAAATGCTTTTATTAAATTATCCTCATTTCGTTCTTCCGATTTTTCTTTTGATAAATAATCTGTTCTTATTGTTACTGCATCAGCAATGTTACTTGTTTGTTTTCCTTCACTGTCATACATCTTCCAGCCATATTTAATATTTGTTGCATCATCTGGTAGGAACTCTAATCCTTCTGGTATATCATCTTTTATTTCTGCTGCATATCCGTTTTTTGTTCCTTCGTTATATACTCTTATTGTATATGTTACATGTTGACCTTGTACTACTACTCGTGGTTCTTCATTTTTACTATATTCTAATTTTCCATTTGAATAGCTTGCTGTTGGCACTCTATCTGATATTTCTTTATCACCTATTTTTGTAATATATTTTCTTAATGCTAAATCAAATTTTTGTGGAATTATAATATCGTAATCTTGATCATCTTCACTATCCTGTTTATTATTTGGTGTTGAATCTATATCTTCACCATCATCATCCATAATCTCAGCTATATTTTTTATTGGTGTATGTTCATCTGTTACAACTCTAAGTTCTAGTTGTACTTCTTCATAACTGATTCCTTTTTCTTTTTTATGTTCTAAATCTGTTTCCATACTTTTATCAAATCCAGGTATTACTGTTTTTGATAAATATGTTGTACTTAATCCAGACATCCATCCTACTGTCATTTCTGATTCTTGGTATTTCTCCCAGCCATATTTAAAGTTTGTTTTACTTCCTGATAAATATGCTCCATTTGCATCAGTTTCGTAAGTAACAAATTCTAATCCTTCTGGAAGACTATCTATTATCTGTTTAACTGTTGCTGCTTCTGCTCCTTCATTAAATACTCTAATTGTGTATATTACGTAATCACCTTTATCTACATCAACAGTTGTTTTATTCAAATCATAATTTGCATCTGCTTTTGATGTTGCATCCCTATCTACTAATGGTGATGAATCTGTAACTGTTAATTTTCTCTTTTGTTCTTCAGGTATAGTTTTTAATTCTCCAGATGCTGATGTAACGCTTGTTATGAATTTCTTTAATGCTAAATCATAAGCTCCTTGAGTTAAAACTAATTTTTCATAATCATCATCATCTTGTATATTTTTATCTGTTGGATATGTTCCTGGATCGATTTGAGTTCTTGTATCAGAATCTATATCCTCATCTATTACTTCTCCTGACGAGTTTTTATATTCTGTAATTGCCGCTATATTTTGTATCATATTATTATTCTCTGGTGCACTTAAAACAACGCATGCTATTTGAAGTTCCTTTTTGTCTAATTTGGATTGTGACTTATCAAATCCTTCTATAAAAGTTCCATCTAATTTTGTTGTTTTTATTTGTGCTTTTCCAACAATTACATTTGCTTCTTTATAATCTGTATTTATATTCGTAAAATCAGACTGGCTTAAATTATTTGTTGCATTTGGAATTGTTGCTAATTTTACTGTTTTAGGACTTCCTTCATTTTGTGCTATCCATCCATTTTTTACATTCAATTGATGTTCTGGTAAAAATCCTAATCCTTCTGGTATATAGTCTGTTATTGCACTTGCTATAGCTTTTTCTTCACCTTCATTAAATACACGTATATTATATACAACCACATCTCCTGTTTTTACTGAAACTGGAGTTTTCTCATCTGTGAAAACTGATGTTGTTGTATCATCTCTTTCATCTTTTAGTGGAGATACATCAGGATCTTTCATTCTATCTTTTGTATTTCCATTTACTGAAGTTATAGATTTTCTTAGTGCTAAATCTATTGTTCCAGGTACTATGATTTTTTCGAAATCATCATCATCTTCTTGTCCTTTATAGTAGTAATTTGTTTGAGATAAATCATCTGGATTTTTAAATTCTTCATCATTTCCTTTGTAGTTTTGCCAATCATCTTCATTTGTTGGTAATTCAACATTTCCTGCTCTAGAATCTATATCTTCTTTTGTAGATGTGTTTTCTCCATCTCTCATTCCTGTTATTTCTGCTATATTTGTAACTACTTTTCCTATTGCATCGTCTGTTACTTCTAAAACAATTTCTACAGATTGTTTTTGTCCAGAATATATTACTATTCCTTCAAGCTTATTTGTTACATAGCTGTTTTTAGCGCTATTATTTGTCCATTGTTTGTCATTTGCATCTTCCACATATTTTAATCCGCTTGGTGGTAAGTAATCAGTTATTTGTGTGACTCTTACTGATTCAGTTCCTTCGTTTATAACAGTAATTTCATATGTAATTCTATCTCCAACTTTTACTTCTAGTGGATCTTTTCTATGTATATAATCATATTGATTAAATGCTCCTGCATCAGCATTTTTTTCTACTGATTTTTCAGGTGTTCTTTTTTCAGAGCTCACTGAAGAACCTTCTGATTCTGGATTCCAATATAATTGCCATTGATTTGGAGACACTTGTCTTTTTACATTTTTAATATGTTTTCTTAAAGCAACATCATAATTATCTTGAATTGTTATATCAAAATCTTTTTCTGTTTCTGTTTTTTGTCCAGGATTTTCTGTTCTTTCAATTGAAAGTAAAGGTTGGTCTTGTTCTTCTTTTTTCCATACAGTTCCAGTACATTCTCCCATTGTTGGTTGTGTTTCTACTTCTATTTTTATTTTTCTTGCTTTTGCTCTTGTTCGTAATTGTATATAAAAATCCTTTCCATTAAGTCCTGATTTTGTACAAGATAATCTTTTGGCATCTGTTCCTGTACCATCAGTTATAAAATAATTATCAGTAGTTTCTGTTCCGTCACTTGTTTGTAATGTTATTTTAACTGAATAATCAACATTCTCATGCTCATTTTCTATTTTAAATGGTCCTAAGAAAATGTATCCATTTTCATTTTTAGGTTTTATCTTGTCAACACTGTCTCCTCTATTATCTTCTGTCTCACCAGAGTAGGTAATAGTTGGTGCAGTTACATCTCCTGTTACACTTGGTAATATATCTGTTTCTTTAGCACAATTGTCCATATAGTAAGTAATCATTTTAGATATATATTCTCTTTTATTTCCTGTTAAGGCGCTCCATGTTTTTCCATTATAATATTGTGGTGCACCAAAGCTTATTTCATTTGTAATTTCCCAAAGAGCAAATTGTAATGCAAATACTACATCATCTTCTGTTAGTTCATTTTTTATATCATCTATTGTTAATTTATTTACTGTATCGCTATTTAAATCTGATTGAAATATTTTCTCTAATTTTAAGTTCTTTAATGCATCAGAATCTTCTGGAATTATAGCATTTTTAATTAGCCATTGAATTTTCTTTGTTTTTGTACTATCTATATCGCTTTTGACTTGTTTTAATGTTTCCTCACTTGCTGGTCCTAAGCTAGTATACTCAGCATTTGATTGTCCTTTTTCTGTTGGGTATCTTTTATCTTTATTTAAACAAAGAATTGTTGTATCATAATCTTTTTGACTATACTCACCAGCATATATTCTATAAACTGGTTGATGTTGTGTATCAGTAGCGTACCCAGCAGTAATAGCATCTCCTTTTCCATTTAGTTTCTTACTTGCATGTGGCATTTCAATACCAAATTTTTGCTTTGCATCTTTTGCTGTTGATGAAAGTTTTGCAAAAATTTCAGATGAACAAGAAAACATTAAAGTTGCTATACATACTATTGATATTAACTTTTTAAAGATTTTTGTTTTATCTTTTTTCATAGCTTTCGACAAAATTCTCCTAATTATCTAATTGTATAACATAATTCTATCTTTTATATTTTTTTTGTCAATTCCATTTTTTCTCTGTAATGCTTGTTTCCGTTGATTTATCTTGATTTTAGTCTTATGTTACATTTGTGTTAAATTTTTAAAAATTTTAGAAGATTTTTCTTTGATAAATAAGCCTTTTTTGAACTTTTAATGTCATATTCTTTAAACCATTTTCATAATTTTGATTATTAGGATGGTGTAACATGAAATTTTTTAAAATTATGATTCCTTTTATCTTAGTATTTTCAATATGTTTAGTGGTTTTAGCTGATGATATTCAAGAAACTGATGAAACTATTTCTATAAATTCTGAAGTTATAGATTCTATTCCCCAAATAAATTCAAGGTATGTAGCTGTTTTTGAAAGAAATTCAAAGACCTTTTTATACGAAAAAAATTCTCAAGAAAAATGTAAGATGGCATCAACTACAAAGGTAATGACATCTTTAATTATTATTGAAAATTGTAATTTAGATGATGTTGTAACAGTGTCAAGTAAATCTGCCAACACTGGTGGGTCAAGACTTGGTTTACATACAGGTGATATAATTACAGTTAATGACTTACTTTATGGTTTAATGCTTTGTTCCGGCAATGATGCTGCTGTTGCTTTAGCTGAATATTGTGCTGGTTCTGTTGAAGAATTTGCTTCTCTAATGAATGCAAAAGCACATGAATTAAATTTAAGTTCAACAAATTTTGTTACACCACATGGACTTGATAACGATAATCATTATACTACGGCATATGATTATGCAATTTTAACTGATTTTGCACTAAATAATCCACAGTTTCTACAGATTGTTGGGACAAAATATTACACTGTAACCATAAATGGAATTGCCAAGTCAATTCATAATACAAATGAACTTTTAGGAGTTATGCCATCTGTTTATGGTGTAAAAACAGGTTATACAAGTCAAGCAGGAAGATGTTTAATTACTGCTGCAAAGCAAAATAATTTAGATATAATTGTTATTGTTTTTGGTGCTGATACGAAAAAGATAAGAACTGATGATTCTGCTAATTTAATAAATTATGTTTTTTCAAATTATGAAGCTGTAAACATTTCAGACTTAATAGAAAATAAATATTCAGATTATAAAAACTATATTTTACCTTATGTTATTATCGATAAAGCATCTTCTGAACTTTCTTCTAGACTTGATGTAATTCAGTATTCATATTATCCTGTGAAAAAAGATGATTTAAATTCAATTTCATTATCTATTTCTGAAGAAAAATTGTATGCTCCAATTAGTAAAAATCAAAAAATTGCTGAAATTGACTTATTTATTGGAGATAAAAAAATATGTACAACAGATATTCTTGCAGACAAAGATGTTAATAAAAAAACTTCTTTTGATTATATGTTATTTTTTATTTTAAATTATAAGAATTTTTATCAAATGAATTAAGATTCTTAACATGATTTGAAGTAATAATTTATTTTCCATTGAATATTATTTAGTAAATGTCTCTATATATAATTTTGTTAATACATTTATTTCTTCTTTCTATTGACTTTTGGTATTTTTTTTGCTAATATAGTGGTGTTCTGCGAGAATAAAGTATTTATTTTTCGTAGTAAATTTTATTTGTTTTGCAGGTATAGTTTAGTGGTAAAATGAGACCTTGCCAAGGTTTAGTCACGGGTCCGATTCCCGTTACCTGCTCCAATAAATTATTAGTATTACTTGGCGATATAGCCAAGTGGTAAGGCACGAGTCTGCAAAACTCTGATCCCCGGTTCGAATCCGGGTGTCGCCTCCAATTAATACTAATAATTTTTTATTTTAGCATATTTTTCAATATTTCATAATATCTAAAAATGTTGATAAATAGGCTTTTTTTATTTTTCTATATTTTTAGTTATTTCTAAATATTTTTCGCATTACATTAAAAATTACATTAAAATTTATATTAAAAAAAATACCTATTTATAGATATCTTTTCATTTATTTTTATTCACATCTTTTCTAATAATAGCTTTTGTTCTCTTTAATATTACATACAGATTAATAAATCTATTTCTCTCCTTTACAAATTACTATTTATCTAACTCACACAAATTGAAATTTATTGTTATCATTTAAAGAAATTATTTCAACTAAAAAATTATTATTTGTTGATAATATCTCAAAATGAAAAATTGACAAATATAAATAATGCGTATATAATAAGGATAGAAAGTAAGTAGCCACAGACAATGTGCGTTACCTAAAATATTTTGGTAAACACCACATAGCTTCAGCCAAGCT